>JAHZJA010000837.1 GCA_022601155.1 Deltaproteobacteria bacterium
CCGTCGGGGACTCGATGTGCGCCGAGCCGGAACCTGCAGGTGCGACGACCACCAACGAGACGGAGGCGATGTAGCAGGCAGCCCTGGCGCGAAGCGCCGCGAGCTCGATGTCTGGCGATGCAGTCTAGGCTCTCTTCTTGTTGGCCGACACGGCGGGGGGACATCCAGTCCGGATCTACGAGCGAGCCGTGGGGGGAGATGCGGAGGTGAGGGAAGAGGCGAGGGGTGCTGGACGCGACGATGGCCTGGCGCGATGCGACGGTCGTGGTGCCGGCCACCGGGTCGACACATGAAGGGTAGGTTGCGCGAGGGCGGGGCTCCGCCGCCAATTTCCGCCACGTTGTTTGGCCCCTTGGGCCGGTAGCGAAAACGCCAGTGACCGTGCAACGTAGGTGCCCTGCCAACGATGGGCAGCCGCACTGCTGCAGGTCACGAAATTCGACAGGATTCGCGTCTCAAGTGAACGCGGCGCGGGCGATCACCGCGTTGTGCTCCGGGAGGTAGAAGTCGACCAAGCGCCGCACTGTCGTAAGAGAGTCCAGGGCACTCGCATCGATTTACTTCGCGTGTCGTCGAAGAACTCGGGGAAGGGCCACATCGGAGTCGACAGAGGGCAGGACGGGATGGAGGGCCTCACCGACGAGGAGTTCCCGACCAACCGGTCTTCGGCAACCCCCGGGGAGTAGGGGACCCGCGAGCGATTTCGTGTTCAGGTGCGGACGAGCGCTCATGAGTCGCCCTCGTGAAAGCACCTGAAATCTCGTCGAGGGCATCACCCCTCGTCTCGCCCCCGAAAGCCGCCTATCGTGGTCATGAGGTGGAGCGGGTAGGTACCCTGAATATTCGAGCGGCGCAGCTCGACACGATCTCGGCGGCCCAGCTCGAGGTGCGGGCGGTGGCCCACCTACGCGAGCACTTTCCCCACCAGACCGAGGCCCGCAGCGACGACGAACTCTGCAACTTCATCCGCGGCACCCTCCGCCGCGCCGCCGAGTACGGGCTCGAGGCGCCACAGGGCTGGGCGCACTTCCTCAACATCTGCATGGCGCTTGGGCCGGACTTCGACGCCGATCCGGAGCTGCCTTGGGCGCGAGCGATCCTCATCAGCGACGCCGAGCCCTCGGAGCGGGTCGAACGGCTCGTGGATGCAGTCGTCGACCACCTCGTAGCCCGGGCGAGCATGCACTCGTGAACGGGATCCTGGGCAGCTTCCTGGGCGCGTACCGGGGCGTGGGGCTTCTGATCGAGCCGATCCCACTGTTGCCGTGCACCCAGCCCGACAACCTTGCGGCGCTCACGGTACGCGGCCGCAACCCGACCAACGGTGACGCACTCACCGGGGGGCGGGTGCGGATCGTCGCCACCGACGGATCCTTCTCGCGGGACTACATCGACGCCAACGGCTACTCGCACGTCCACGTGGTGCCGGCCGGTCGCTATCGCATCGAGCTGTCGCTCGACGGCTATCTGCCCGTGGTGGCGGAGGCCGAGGTGCAGGTCGCAGTAGGGGCCAACGTGGTCCACGAGCTGAACCTCCAGCGTCCCACCGTCGCAATCACCAGCCCCACCGTCGCCCGCCGCCAGTACATCAACCTACCGCCGACGCAGGACGACTTCGGGCGGGTTGTGACCATCGAGGCCACGGTCACGCCCCACGTCGCGGGCGTGCAGGTGCACTGGGAGTTCGACACCGCTACCGACTGCCCCCATCCGCTCGGCGCCGGGCTGCGCCCCGGTTTCCTGCCCAACCAAAGCCGCGACGTGTTCTGGAGTTACGTGGGCTGGGCCTCCGGGCACTGGCAGACCACCGCGACCGCCACGAGCACCACCAACGCCCACGGCGTGGCCACCATTCAGTTTCGAACGTCGCAGTACGGGGGCGATCGGCACACCGTCCATGTCGGCCTCGCCTCGGGGCAGCGCGACTCCGCCACCGCCGCGCTGACCGTGTGGCGTCGCCTCTACTACCAAATCTCGAAGGCGGCGGGCCATATCGTGGCGGACCCGTCGAGCGCGCCCTACGAGGCGGTCTTCACCGAGCTGGTCAAGGACTCCGAGGGCAACTACGACGACTCCGTAGTGCCGACCACCTACCCCACCTGGATGCTCTACCCCGAGCTCGACACCGACGACCGCCCGCTGCTGGTCATCTCCGACGACAACAAGCACGACTACGCCGGGTTCATGGTCGCGCCCGCCCAGGGCACCCCCCAGGAAAACCGCAGCGCCCACATCATGGTGGCGGGCGCGAACTTCGACCCCGCGCCCCCGCTCACGTACGAGGGGGAGATGACGGCGCGCTCCCAGGAGCTGAGGATGGAGCGCCCGATCCTGAGCCCGACGCTGCGCGGCGCGAGCTTCTTCGTCAGCGGGCGGTGGAGTCGCGACGATCAGCGGGGAGAGCTGGACGAGGGCAACTTCGTCATCGCGCGGGACCGCGGTGGCAACGAGCCCGACTCCTTGCGGCGCACCAACTACATCCGTCTCGACCTGCCGGGCGAGGCCCCCGATCCGACCGATCTCGCGCCGGTGCGGGTGCGCTTCAGCCTGCGTTCGCAGCGCGGCCCGTACAAGGGCGAGAGCTTCGGTCCCCACTCGCTCGTCGTGCACAACCCCTCGACTGCACCGCACTTCAACGGAGTCGTGGTGCACGAGATCGGCCACTCCGTGTGCCAGACTCCGGCCGCGGGGCGGCAGCCCGCGGGGCTGCCCGATCATCCGAACTACTACACTGGGCGGGGGGGCTTGGGTCCCCACTGCAGCACGCGGGCGGGCGACCTGCCCGGCGTCGTCCAGGACGACGGCACGTACGCGTGGAACTCGGGCATCTGTGTGATGTTCCATCGGGGTCACGACCCCGCCCACGTCAACTTCTGCACGATCTGTGTACCGTATCTCCGGGCCCAGGACATGAGCGGCTTGAAGCCCGCTTAGGTACTTCGGCGGACCAGGCTCTACATGACCACCCAGCCCAGCCCCGCCGAGCTCGTCGCCCGCGCCGTCGACCCGGCGCGGCGTGACTTCGGCTCGTTCGACGAGGAGGCGTATCTGGAGGTCCTCGCCGCCATCGAGCCGCTCGACTTCCGTGGCCTGGCGCTGGTCGCCCCCGCGGGCTTCGACCTCACCGCCGAGCGGATGCCCGTGCTGGCCTTCGCCGTCCGTACCTGCTTGCGTGACTGGCTGTTTCCCGTCGAGCGGACGGTACTGGTCGCGGTTCACCTCGACACCGGACGCTGTCACCTCGGCGCTCCGTTTGCCGCCCCCGAGCACAAGATCGTCGATGAGCCGTCCTCCCGGGGTCCCCGGCCGCAGGGGTCAGAGGCCCGGGGCGTTTACACACGCATCGAGCCGGTCGATCTGCGAGCGGTCGGCGGTATCCCGTGGGCGCCCGGAGGCTGGGCCTGCACACTGTGCTCGGGAAAGTGGCGATCCAACACGATCACCTTCGACGTGCGCGGCGAGACCACTACGTCTCCCGGGGCCATTGATCCGGGCGCGGGCCAGGGCGACCACGGGCGATGGGCTCGGCACGCCCAGTCGCCGCGGCAAGACGGGCTGGGCGTGTCGTTTCGCCAGGGTCGGGCCTCGGACGACGACGGCGGCTCGCCGCTGTTCGGGAGCCTGCGTGTCATGTTGCGACCCGGTCATTTCGCCACGTCCGCGGGAGGCAGGGCCGTGACGGCGAGCGCCCGCGTACCCGTGACGCTCCTGCGCCTGGGGAGCGCCCACATCGAGCCGCGGGTCGTCGAGCTGCCCGTTCCGGTCCTCGGCGATCCGGAGCCGACGCCCGGCACCGAGGTCGCGGCGCACTTTCGGGTCGACGCCCTCGGCGGTGCGGTGGTGCCCGAGGGCGAGTATTGGCTGCACTGCGTCGTCGATCGCTATCTGGCCGAACCGTTGCGGGTCGGTTGATCGCCTGCTGAAGGAAATTGAAGTCACGGTTGCCCAGCTACGGCAGGGCAGCTGCGGGTTCAGCATACGGTGCGGGAATCGCATTGCGCGGCAGCGGTTCAGGACATGGC
>JAHZJA010000838.1 GCA_022601155.1 Deltaproteobacteria bacterium
GGCTCACCGATGTACGGCATCCGATCGCGTCTACTGCATGGCTTCGTGGCTCTGGTGCTCATCGCGGGCTGCGATGCGCCGCATGGCGAACATGAGGCCGTGGGTGCGCCGCCGTCGGCCGAGGAGGCTCGGGGCGATGGCGAGGATGAGCCCAAGGGCGTGCCCAGGTCGAGCACCACCGCGGCCGATGGCGCGCCACCGAGCCGGCCCCCCACGACGAGCGCTGACCGATCCCCTGCCCACCGCGATCGACCCGAGAGGGAGGGCCCGCCCTCGTCACCCGCCGACTCGGCTGACGAGGCGAAGGAGGACCTCGATGAGGTCGATGAGATCGAAGGCCTCGACTCGGGGAACTGGCCGACGTTGGATCCGACGCCAGGCCGTGCGATGGCTGTGCGGGTACGACCGGCCGCGTCCGGGTGGGGATGGCCGCGATCGCGGTACCGCCTGATGACCGGATCTGCAACGGGCCGGACCATGAGTGCATAGTGCAATGTCGCCGGGAAGGTTCGGGCCGGCGTCGAATCGGGCTCGCAGAGCGAGCGAGATCACAGCAGACGACCAATGAATGAATCGTAGTCAGCGGTTTTCGTTGTCTCGCTACGTCGTCATGCCAAAATTTCACCGTGTTCTCCCCTTCGTCGCCGTTGCTTGTCTCGCCACCCTCGGAGGGTGCAAGGCGCTGACCGTCCCCCAGGGCCTCGCCGAGCAGTCCACCAAGATGCCCGTCGCCAAAGTCGACCGCGGCCACATGAAGTTTGGTGAGTACGAGGTGCACAACATTCGTCGTGGGTGGTCCAAGGGCGGTGGCATCAGCGTGGGTGGGCTCGGGGCGTCGAAGAAGAGCCGCGACTTCTCCTTCCTGCTCGCGCGAGGAGCGGAGTCGTTCACCGTCACATGCAAGCTGCAGGCGAGCTCGACGTCCGCCGGGTCGATCACCGTGGACTCGAGCGAGCAGGTGCTATGCGACATGGCCTCCGGCGAGACCCCGTGGAAGATCGTGTTGGTCGGCCAGGGCAACAAGTCGGTGTCGGGGCGGCTCCAAAAGGGCGAGCGTGAGATCCAGATAAGCCCCGCGCACGGCGGTGCGTTCGGCCCCCGCGGGTACTACATCCGCGAGGGGCAGGAGGTCGCGGCCGTCGACGTGAGCAAGAAATTTCGGACGGTGTGGTTGCGGACCGAGCTCGAGGCGGAGGTCTCGCTGGCGCTGGCGACCGCAGCGACCGCGTTGATGATCTACGAAGAAGTGGCGTAGCGCCGCGGCTCACTCGGCGGTCGGGCAGCCTTCGTGGTCACACCACCGCTGGCACGTGTCGTCCACACACATTCCTACGCCGCCGTCGGGGAGTACACAGCCCGCCCAGCCGCCAGGGGGCGTGCGGGCAGGGGCGCCCTGGTCGATGCAATCGGTGGCGAGGGTTGGGCCGAGTGACGAGCCCGGCACGGGCAGGAGATTGCTGGCCTCGATGATGCCGGTCTGGCCGTAGACCCAGCAGCCGAGCCAGCGCGCGCTGGCGCGGGCGAGGTCGACCTGTGCGTCGTCGAGGCTGGCGTCGTCACAGATCGGGGCACGCGGCAGCTGTCGGAGTTGGTCCCGCGAGACGCGGGGATGCTCCGAGACGAAGTGGTCGTAGGCGACGACGCAGGTGTCGAAATTGGTGATCTCGGTGGGAGACGCGAACAGCTCCTGGTCGATCGGGGCCCGTTCGCGAGTTCCCAGCTGCGGCCGGCATCGAAACGCTGCGCAGGTGACGTAGATGGCCTCATCCGCGATCTCGATGGAGAAGCTGCCGTCTTGTCGCGCCTCGAGCTCGATGCTCGGTACCTCGAATCCCGAGCTCAACACATCGGCATCGCCCACGGGGGCTGCGGGCGCCACCCACTGCACCACAGCCGGGGTCGCGCATGGGGCTGCGCGCGAGGACACGGGGTCGGTCGTGCAGGCGCTCGTCATCAGCCCCAGCCCGCCCCACCAAAGCCGACGGATGTCGCCGTTCACAGCTCCACCCCCACCGAGAACCCTGGGAGCACCAACCACGCGCCCGAGCCGTACGGAGCACGGCCGACCCGCGAGGGATCGCCCCGTACGTTGGGCGTCTGCCGAAACGTCGGGTCGGGACCCATCAGACCCAGCAGCAGTGCGGCACGGAAGTTGCGGTAGTGAAACGTGGCCTCGGGCGAGAGGTAGACGTATGGGATGGCCCGCCGGGTAGGGATGCGACCTTCGGCCTCGATGCGTGTGTTGGGCGTGGTCCAACCCAGGCCAAGGGTCGTGCCGAATCCGAACAACGATGACGCGCGCTCCCGTTGATCGAACCGAACTGCCACGTGGGCGGCGGGCCCGTGGCGCCACACCTCAACCGCCTCGATCCGCGGATCCCAGCCCGGAGGGACCAGCGGCTCGTATTCCTTGCGGCCAAACAACGCGAAGTAGCGCAGGGCGAGGATCCAGCTGGGTCGGTCGCGGCGTCGTTCTCGATGGGTGAAGCCGCGATAGCCAACGTCTGCAGCCATGTAGAGCTGCAGGTGGCCCCGGCCCGAGGGCGTCAGCCCAGCCGCCGCTCCGACGTTGGCGGCGACTTGCAGCGGAAACGCAGTCCGAGCCGGAGCCGGGAGTTCCACCATCGGCCAGGTCGTCTCGAGCTCGCGCCGGTTGTACCAGCGTGAACTCGAGCGTCCCGCGACGTAGCGGTACTCCAATGTCTCCCGGCAGTCGGGCCCGGCCAGGCCAATCGAGCCGATGAGGGCAGACTGCTCGTCGAGGTTGGTGAGCA
>JAHZJA010000839.1 GCA_022601155.1 Deltaproteobacteria bacterium
ACAACAGCAAGATCTATCTCCATGCGGTCATCGACAACTTCTCGCGCAAGATCCTGGCGTGGGATCGACCACCAACCGACCGACCGACTGCCCCCAGAACTCCGTAGTTCGCCACGCTACACCCCGCGCGCACTTGCGACGCGTTTCCATCCGAACGTCATGGGCCGCAGCAGGGCTGAAGTGTTGCGCTGACGAGTTGAACGCACCCTACGCCATGTCCTGAACCGCAGCTCTGCCCACGCGCCTTCAGGGGTACGTCGTGAGGTCGGTGACCTTGATGGTCCTGGTCAGCGTAGTGGACCCACGGTCGAGCTTGATGGTGAACACAGTCTCGAGCTGCAAGGTCTCGAACGCTTCGGTCACGTCGTCGATGTCCTCGAACGTGGAGCCGTTGAGTTCCCAGACGATGTCGCCTTCCTCGAACCCGAGTGCGTCCGCGATGGAGTCCTCGCCCACGGTCTCGAACTCGAAGCCCCGGTTCGACAGAGATGATGTGCCGCTCCCGATCCCGATGTTATCGTCGGAGAACACGGTCAGGTCGCCGAGAAGGTTGCCGACGAAGTCGGAGTCGAACTCGTAGGTGCTGCCGTCGACGTCGATGACATCGGCCCACGCGCCGATGCCGTACACGTGCATACCGCCGTCGTCGTTTCCGGCTGTGGTGTCCGCGGTGGTATCGGCGGTTGTCGTTGCAGTCGGCTCGGGTAGCCCGCCCGTACCCGGCACCGGAAAGTACCCCTCGCACGGGCCAATCGCACATTTCGTCCCGAGCAGGTATGGGACTTCGTCTGACGCAGCATCGAGGCACGAAACGTCGCCGGCACCGTCGAATTGGATGACCGTTCCGAGACTTGTGCCGATATCAGATGCGCGAGAATAACAACTATTCGTCGCGCCGGTGCGCAGTGTTGCCACAATGTCGTCGTAGTATGCTTCTTCGTCCGAGTCCGGTGCCAAGCTCCCCGCGTTGCCGTCGGCAATGATGTCCGACAAGTGCGGACACACGCAAATCGCCCTTGGAGAGTACTCTCCGTCATCCTCCTGGATGCAAGGTCCTCACTATTGTCCAGGCGATGCCCCCGCGCCGGGTGAGCGCGGGCCGCCCAGATGGGACCTTCTTCGGCATCGTCGAGTCGAGTAGGCACCCGCTTGACGAGAGAGTAGCCGGGAGCAGTACGCGGCGGGTTATCATCGCGGTTCCCCGGGGAGGCACGAACTGTAGGCCGACTGCTCAGCCTGACAGGGAGCTTCTCCGGCAGGGCTCGTGTAGTGCAGCGCGTATTCGGGGCACTCGTACTGCTGCCTGCAGTCATACATCGATTGTTTCAGTTCAGCGCATGTGCGTTCCCAGACAACGTCGCCAACACACGCCTGATAGCAGCCCGCCTCGTCGTCGAAGCTGACGGTCCCCACGTACTCGAACGCGCATTCCATCAGCCGGGAACAGCGGACCTCGCACAGCGCCTCGATTCGAAGGTCGGGTTCGAGTTGCTCCTCGATCGGCCGCTCGTTGCAGTTGCAACTCGCGCAGAGCAGGAGCAGCGCGCTGGCCGTGGGGCGAAGATCTAGCATCTCGATCAAAACCATATGAGCCTGTTTCCGTATCTGTCAAACCAAAAGTCTAAAGAATTCGACGGCCTACGAGCCGACGGCACCACACTAAGCGCGGCCGTGCTGTAGCGCCAGTGTGCGCGGCGCTGACCCAGACGGGTCAAGCAGCACAGCTTCTCAGAAGACACTGATGACCAACATTCAAGACGACGTGCGCGCCCTTCGGCAGATGGGCGCGGCCACGATTCGGGTCAGACCGATGAGCAAGGCCCCAATAAGCAAGTGGCAGGGTCGCGCCGACGAGGCCGAGAAATTCCAGCCGGGCGAACAGCCGGCGTTCGGCTGGGCGCGCCGTCGGGGGGCTGACCGACTGTGCCGAGGCCGTCGCCCTAGCGCCTCGGTTCCTGCCGTCGACAGCGACGTTCGGTCCGGCAAGCAAGCCCCGGTCGCACTGGATCCACCGGTGCCCCGACCTGCGCACCCGCAGATCGTTCTCTACCCACGCCCGCTGCGTGTCAGCATCGCTGGCATCGGGCAGCGGGCCCGGAGTCAGCTCGGACGAGAGCGGCTGCCCTGAGAGGCGTGTCCACGGTCCTCCGCCACGGCGAGCTGGTAGGTGGCATCGTATTCGAACCGCTGCCGAGCGGAAACCTGAGCGTTGGTAGCGAAGACGGTCTGCTGCGCGAGATCGTCGACCTCCACGATATTCCCAACCGAGTCGTAGACCTACCGGAGTTCTTGCACGGCTGCACCATCGGATGCCCGTGTGGTGTGAAGCCGGGTCAGACGACTGCGAGCCCGCCACCCACTTGTCACGCACCCTGCTCATGCTTCGCGTCGAGCACCACCACCCATCGACCTCGCCAACGGCTGGGCGTATATGCTCCGCACCGTGAAACTCGCTCTCCGCACCGCCCCCTCGGGGGCAGGCCAGTACGCCCAACGCGGTCACCGCGAGACGCCGACCGCCCGCATCGTCGCCTCGCCCCGCCTCCGCATCCGGACCGGATCGAAACGATGAGCACGACGCGACGATTCCTGATCGCGGTGGTCGGCAACGCCAGCGTCATACCCGGCTCGCTGCGCGAGCAGCTGGCCGAAGAGATCGGTCAACGAGTCGTAGACGCCGGCTACCGTCTCGTCACAGGGGGCCTCGGCGGCGTCATGGCAGCGGCGTCCCGAGGTGCACGCCGATCGGGCGCCTGGACCGACGGCACGATCATCGGCGTGCTTCCCGGGACTGACCCGAGCCAGGCGAACCCCTGGGTCGATGTGCCGCTATGCACGGGTCTCGATCACGGCCGCAACCGCATCGTTGCCCAGTCCGACGCCGTCGTTGCGATCGGCGGTGGCGCGGGCACGTTGTCGGAGCTCGCGTTTGCCTGGATCCACCGGCGCCTCGTGATCGGCCTGCGTTGCGGAGGATGGAGCGAGCGACTCGCCGACCAACGTGTCGACGAGCGCCAACGGCACCCCGACCTTCCCGAGGATCGGGTCTTCGGCGCCGCGGATGCGGCCGAGGCCTTGGAGTTGCTGGAGACGTGGCTGCCGCGGTACGGGCGGCGGCATCGGAGCATCGAGTAGCTCCGCGGGCATCAGACAACCCCGTGCTCGCGGGAGGTCCGGATGAAAATGACGGCACGGAATAGCCCGCTGAACTCCACCTGCTAGACTGCCCCCGATGCCAAGGAACCTCCGGCTCGTCGTGACCGACCTCGACGGCGCCGACCGAGTCGCAGCCGCGGACGTCGAGGCCCAATCCCCCGAGGATCGATTCCGTGCCGTCGGAGCGCTCCGGCAGGCATACTACGCGCTGCATGGACGACGCCCTCAACGACGACTGGCGCGAGTTCTTGTCGTTGATGATCTCCAAGCGCGTCAAGTTCCTGCTGCTCGGCGGGCACGCGGTCTCGGTTCACGCACGCCCTCGGTTGACTGAGGATCTCGACGTCTTCGTCGAGGTATCTGCCCTCAACGCCAAGCGTCTGCGCCGCGTGCTGGTCGACTTCGGTTTCGGTGAAGACGCTCCGACGGCCGAGGAACTCGCCACCAGGGGCAAGGTCTTCATGGTCGGGGTCCCGCCGTGGCGCATCGACATCCTCACCAAGATTTCTGGGGTGACGTTCGAGACCGCGTGGAAGAACCGCGTACCACTACGCTTGTCGGTTGGCACCATCAATGTCATTTCCCGGCGAGACCTCATCCGCAACAAGCGTGCGTCGGGCCGAGACAAGGATCTCGCCGACCTCATCGCGTTGAAGGACCGGTCGACCTCTGGGGCGTGACTCGAAGCTGCGAACAATCCACGCGTGTCGGCGCCTGCGGGCAAACCGATAGGCCAGTCAACGCTCATTCTGCTGCATGATGCCCTACGATCACTCCGCATCCCCTTCTCCTCGGCCGACCAAATCACGCCAGATCTGCGGGTCCTCCTGGTACACGATACGGCGGTGCCGACGGATAGCAGCGGCCAGCCCCGGATCCCACGGGGTGTCCGGAACGTCCCCTCGCCAGGGTAGCGCCCGGTCGAGGTCGGCAGATCCGTAAGCCTTCGCGGACATCTCGATCCCGACGGCAAAACGCACCGACATCCACGCCGCGATCTTCAAGCCCTCACCGTCGAAGTCGCCGGCGTAGGCGAGACGCACGCCCTGGTCCACAGCCGCGTGGAGCAGGCGCTGCGTGTCCGCGGATGCCCATCCCGACGTGCACACGATCGCCCGTGGGCTCCTGGCCTGGGCTGCAGCCTCCACCAGTGACGGATTCTCCACGCACAGCCATTGCGAGTTGCGGAACTCGGGGATGCCGGCATCGAGCAGCGCGCCAGGCACCGTGACCGGTACCGATGCCTCCGCCGCCGCCTCGAGGAGTCGACCCAGGGGCGTCTTCTCGGACGCCCGCAACCCGAACGCAATCGTGGGCGTGGAGAGCCGATCGGGGAGGACGCCGAGGGAGAGCATCGACGTTCGGACCGTGAGGGCCTCGCCGAGACCCCGGTCACCATGACCACAGAGTTCGACCACCGCCGCGCTCAACATGCCGGCGAGTCTGCGCTTGTGGTCCAGCGCGTGTGGGTCGCCCGAGACCTCCCAGGCGAGCATCGGCAACGGCATCGGTGGATCGCACGGGATTCGGTCGAGGGCGTCAGCCAACCGACGGAGACGACGACGGTGCTTGCCGACATCGCCATCGGGAACCCCCGCGGCTCGTAGGCGCGCGAGGGTGGCGGGAATCCGCGACCCTAGGCGCGCTTCCGCCTCCGCCCACAAGGTCGAGCGCGCCTCGGCCTCGGCCGCGCGTATCGCCGCGCGGTTGTCGAGTGGACCGCGGAGGCGCTCGACGAGTCCCCGCAGCGATTGGTCGTCGAGCTGAAGGGCGGTGGCGAACTTCGAGATGGTGATGGTGACCTTCGACTCCTCCGGGATCCGCCGCAGTCCCAGCAGGCCGGCCAGCGCGCGGCGTCCATCGGCGTCCAGTCCGACGACATCGATCCGTCGCACCGGTCGCTCGGAGGCCCCCATCCGACGGGCGAGTTCATCCCAGACCGGCCCGAGGCGTCTCGTTCCCTCCCAGGTCGCAGCGGCTTCGATGGGATCGGGCAGCAAGGTTCACTCCGCGGGGCTGTCCACGGCGGGCTCGAGCTCGGCGTCGGTCACCTGCAGCACGGCACCGTTCCACACGAGGCGAGTCGTGGTCGAGCTGTCATCGGCGAGTTTCTGGAACACGTGGATCGCGATCCCGTCGATCGTATCGTATTCGCAACGATCCTTATCCGAGGTGAACACTGCGTCGAGGTCGAGGGCAGGCAGGAGACCGAGCAACTGCCGCTTGTTAGGGTAGTCGAGCTTCGGAAACAGCTCGTCCATGAGCAACAGCCGCGGAGCGATGCTCGGCGGCTCGCCCGGCGGTGGCTCGTAGTGAGAGGTCACCGCAGCGAGCAGCGGCAGCACCATGACGATCGTCTTCTCACCGGCGGACAAGCTCACCTTGCGGCTCTCGAGCGGCCGCGGACGCTCCCCGAAACGCTTGTGGTGCACCATGACGCGAAATCGGTGCCAGGCCCGGTAGTTCAGCATCTCGGCGAGTCGTTCACGCCACTGACCCGTGTCATTCTCGGCTGACCGAATCCGCTCGATCCGCCCCTGAAGGAAAGCGTCGAGGTCCTTACGGCCTTCCGCGAGCGGCGAGTCCCGCAGCAGCAGATCCTTCGCTCGCCGGAGTTCCACGGCATCATCGAGCTCCGGGTCGATCTCCCACAGCAGGTCGACTCTTACGCCACCCGCCTCGGTGCGCACGAGCCCCAAGATGTCGTTGATCCTGTCGACGAGGGCCTGCGCGGCCCAGAGGCGATCCCGTAGGTGCTCGCGCACCGATCCTGAGAGGATCTGCTCGAACAGCTCCTGCTGCTTGCGCGTGAGCTCGGCCTTGGCCGCTTCGAGGTCGTCGCGGAGCCCTTCCCGAAGGTCGTGGGCCGAACCGAGGACCGCGTCTCGTCGCGCCCGCACGATCGACCACCCTTCGTCGGTCGTGTCGAACGTGAGGTCGGCGCGCCCCATGAGCTGACGCTCGGCGTCGGTGACCTGCTGCACCACGAGGTTGGAGAGCCGCTGGAGCCCCGCGGCGTCGATGTCGGCACGGAGCTTCCCCCAGGCGCGGACGCGTCGCGCAGCCTCGAGGGTCGCCGTGAACGTGGGCAGGTCGGCGACCGCCGGCGGCTCCGGGACCTCGGCCGCCGCGAGCAGGCCATCGCGCGTGATGGCGACGAAACGGGTCGTGGCGCCGCTCCGCTCGCCCTCTGCCTGCTTGCGCTCCTGCTCCGCGGAGCGAAGCCGCGAACCGACCGACCCCACCTCCTCGGCAGCCTTTGTGCGGGACGCAGCAGTCTCTTCCGCCTCCCGCCGGATCGTCGCACGTCGGGATTTGATCGCATCGATCCGTCGCAGGACATCGAGATAGTCGGCCCCAACGGCGCGATCCACCTCCTCCAGTTTTGCGCCGAGGGAAGACGCGTCCCGTGCCAACGCACGCGCTCGGCTGCACGTGGCACTCGCCCGAGCGCGGCCTTCCTCCGCCCGTTCCCGCGCTTTGGTTGCTTCGTCCGCGGCGGCGACCGCTCGAACGTGGCGAGTTTCGAAGGTCCTCACCCGACCTGCCATACGATGGAGCGCGGTGCTCACCGCGTCCAGCCTGTCCGGATCCGTCGGGAGCTCGTGACGCGTAGCCACGAGGCTCAGCGCCTTGA
>JAHZJA010000840.1 GCA_022601155.1 Deltaproteobacteria bacterium
ATAGCCCCGCGCGATACGAGGTCGACCAACGAGACGTGCCTGATGCCGCGTATCGCACGGCCTTGTTCAACGCCACCGTCGGCTCCCTGTACAAGGCTCCCGGGTCGGGCGAGCCGACCGGTCCATCGTCGATCGACCCCGACGATCGCCCCCAGCCTCGTCCTCCAGCCCCGCCACGGGGCGGCCCTCCGTTCTCGTTCGTCCCTCCCACGACGACGCGGCTCGATGTCTCAGCGCTTCCCGGTCGTGGTGCCGATGGTGGCGCGGGTTTGGCCCTGGCCGTAGGGCTCGTCGCCCTGTGGGGTGCTACCCGTTGGAAGCGTCGCCGCCGTTGAGGCAGAAGCTCGTACGTTCCCAGAAGAACGCAACGTCCTCGGGGCTCTGCAGGACCGAGTCGAGCCCACTGGGGAAGGAGTCGACCTCCATCCGTACTTCCTGGCACTGCGAGATGCAGATCGCGTGCAGGTCCTCGACCGGTAGGGCTTGGTCGTCACCGCGTGCGTACTGCTGGTCGCGGCAGTCGACGTAGCATTGCAGCCAGTCGACACAGGTTGGAGACGGAGAGGGCTCGTCGTCACAGCCGGCCGTGAGGCCGAGGGATAGGCCGAGGAGCAGGCTGAGTACGACTCGCATGGCGGGGTCAAGAGTACGATTGACGGCGGGCTTGGTCGAAGCAGTCTCGAGACGTGCCGAGGAGCCGGCTGGGGACAGGCCTTGTCGGCGGTGTCGACGAGCCACGCGCTCGACGAACACCCGGCGCGGCAGGCCTGAGCTTGGCTGCGACTGGGTATCGGCCTGAATCGAAAAACCGCCGTACGGCTGGGCTGCCAGACGCGGTGCCGTAGGCACTGCGCTGGCAACCTAGGTCACGAGCCCGGTTTTGATGGCTCGACGTCGACCTCGAACGCACCACCGGTGGCGAGGTCGCCTTGCACGAAGATCCCCCACTCGCACGCCCCGAGCATGGCTGTTGTCGACTCGCCGGGGGCAAGGACGACGAAGGCCTGGAACTGTACCGGGACGGCGCCATCTTGCGGAGTGCAGCGCGCTGTCATCTCCAGGGCGAGGCCGGGATCTGCTCCAAAATCGATCCTGTAGGCTCCAGCCTCGGGGACTCGGGTAGCGATCTGGAAGAAACCGTACTCGATGCCACCTTGGGTGCTCGGTCCTCGGACGAGTGCGCTGCGGCAATCGAGGGCGTCGCGAACATGAACCCCGTCGTCCCAGGGCTGCTGTGGCAGCGGGACGTACTGCGGTATGGCGACTTGGGGCAGCCCCTGTTGCCGCCACGAGGACTCGGCGTCGGTCAACGAGAGCCCGAAGGCCGACTCGAAGCTCGCCATGATGCCGTCGGGGCTTCGCTCGGAGGCGGTGCCGCTGAACGCTGAAGACGTGGTGAATGAGCGAAGGGGAGTGTCTCCGTGGGCGGTTCGCAGCCATTCGACGAAGCTGCCCGCCATGCTGTAGTCGAAGTCGGCGTGGCCCAAGCCGTCGCGGACGGAGACCACAGGACCGGGCGAGACCGTCTGCGGATCGATCGGGAGCCGGGGGGCGGGCGGTAACCCGCCCACGGCGACGGCTTCGGCGTAACCTTCCTCGATGACGGATGTTCCCCAGATGTCACTGGAGAGCCGGACGGCGTGGGCCACCTCGTGTGCGAAGATGTCGGTGATTGGGGCACGGATCGTGACCCCCTCTGTGTCGAACTGCGCGCAACCCAGGACGACGTCCGTGTTTGGACAATCGGACGCCGCACTTTCACCGAGGTAAGCGGTCAACGGCATCTGTGCCGTGAGGCCGAGCGCGTTCTCGACACGTGCGAACTCTTGCTCGATCAGAGAGACCGTCCCCTCGCATAGGTATGACTCGTCCACGGGAATGACGGAGAGTCCACCCAAGACGTAGGGTGGACCTGCGGGCTCGTCCTCCTGTGCGCAACCGACCGCTGCAAGCGGCAGGACTAGTGACAAGAGCGTGCGTAGTTGAGCGTCGCGACCGACCATCGTCCGTGCGTATCCGTGCTGGTGAGCCGGATGATATGGGTGCCCTCGGGAAGCACCGGTTCGTAGAGGGTACCGTCTCCTCCAGAGAACGACGATGACCACCATGTGTGGGTCATCGCGTCGCCGTCGTAGTCGCCGGACGCCGCGACGAACGCGACAGGCAGCGAACAATCATGGGGTGCGTTGGGAACCGTTATCGCAGCCCGAGGGGCGCGATTTGCGTATTCCCCGTTGATGTTGACGTGGAGGTCGGCCTCCAGGAGCGTATCGGAGTAGTCGAAATGGAGCTCCGTCAACGTGAAGTTGTTGAGGGAGGGGTTCACCGTGCCGGAGACGACGTCTACGTTCTGGCGCTCGAGCGCGGTCCACTGGTCGCCGATGCGGGCCATGAGCAGTGCGCGGAGCGAGCCTGCCTCGAATGAGAAGCTGGCTCCCGTAACAGCCGGGGCCTGGGTTGAGAACAGAGAAAGCACCGCTTGGTCCACGTCGATGCCGCCGATGGAAACCGACGAGAGCTCGAGGTTTGCATCCGCCAAATAGAGGCAATCCCCGATGGCGTTGGGGCAGTCTCGAATCCGATAGCTGAGGCTGCCATCGACGCCATCAGACCGGATGAGACCGCTGCTACCTCCGATGCTCCACGTGGCCTCGGCGAACGAGCCTGGCCCGCCGACGACCGTGTCCTGCGGGGTGGTATCCACGTTGTCGTCCTGGGTGGAGGGCCAGCGGCAGGGCCTCATTGTGGCGTCGGTCAGCACAATTGGCGTATGTCCTGGGTCGGGTGTGCACGATAGAACCGGCCAGCTGGGGTCTTGCGGTTGGTACTGCACCGCCTGCCCAAAACAACCATCGCAATCATCGAGATTCGTGTCGCCGTCGAGATCCAGATCTTCGAGGTAGAAATCCGGGACTGCGTCGATCATCTCACCTCCACCGCACCAGGCGGTGTAGAAGATCGGGCCGGGTGGGAGTTGGCCAAGAGGGTCCAAAATGGTCGGCAACGGAGTTGGCCCGACTGCGTTGAGCTCACAGGTCGCGGTGTCGAATGCCTCGCAGTAGGGCAGCATTGCGAACCCGCCCGTACAAAACCAGTCCTTGGTCTGCTGACAGCGGATGCGAATGCACGACTCACGGCAACTCAAAGCAACTTCTGCGGTACTAGGGCAGCCCTCGCAGCAAGCCCCTGCGTGCGTGAAGTAGTTCGCGAGGGGTTCGGCGCCGAACCACGAGTCGGCGGACAACTGACCATCGACACTGAAGATGCTCCCGTCAATGCGGCAGGGCGCGGTCCAACCTTCGGTGGGAGGCTGAAGAGTACCCGCGTGGTTGCAGTTGTCACCGGCCGGGTCGGGGATCCATAACTCCGGTGGCTCAACGGGGGGCGATGTCTCGTCCGCACCTGCGGCGTCGACTCCCCCTTGGGTTGTTGTCGTCCCGCCATCTGCCCCGCCGGGGTTTCCACCGGGGCAGGCGGTCGCGAACAAAAGGAAAGGCACCGCGGTCCAGGTGATAGTCCCGGGAACCTCTGGCCTACGGTGGCGACCAGCTGGCCTTGCGAGTAGGTTGGGTGAAGTTGGACAAGACCTGGTGGGCATCGAGCGCGCCTTTCACGGGTTGTGGAGCGCCGGAGCGAAGTGCTTCCGCACGGGTCAACCCAATACGAAGTGGCACACCCGGCCATTTTCTTTCGAAACGCAGCCGAATTTTCTTGACGGCGGGACGCGTGCAACAGATCGAGCCTCGAGTGACGGAGGTGACCTCCATTCCTGATGCTTCGGCTCTAATCGCGTGGGTCGTCAGCGCACCTCCCCACGGGCTCTTGCCTCCCCAGCCGTGGAGCGAAGGTGCCACAACGCCGAGAAACACCGACCGAGCCACCCCTCGCGGGCTGGGGCGTATGCTCGGCGTGGATGTCGTCGTCGACGGGGCAGGAAGCATCGTGGTGGAGGACTTCGCTGGTCATCACAGCAGGCGTCCTCGTCTTGGCCGTGGCCGCCTGGTACGCGCCGTGGCCATGGAACGGGTTCGCGGTGTTGGCGGCCGGGTTGCTGTTGGTGCTCAACTTGTTCAACCCCGACTACTGGTTGCGGCGATCGGCGCGTGGGCTGATCACCGCGGGGTCAGCCTCCGCGGTCGTTCCTGACTTTTCCGCGGAGCTGCACCTCGACTGGGGCGCGGTGGCCATCAGCAAGACGAGCACGTTCGCCTATGTCGCGGTGGGGGCGGGTGTGGTCCTCGCCGCGCTCGATGTCTGGCAGCGGCGTAGATCGCAGCCTCGGTACGACAGCGAACGTCCGCACGCGCTGAAGGACGAGCCGCACGAGACCCTGCCACCCACCCCGAACGATGGCGTCTCGATCCCCGCCGAGCCCGTCGATCAGCTCGAAGAGGAGTTTCGCGACTACTTCAAGGCTGCGGTCGAGCGGTACCGTGTCCTCGAGCTGCCGGGAGTCGGCCGCGGTGTGGCCATTCCAATCCAGCTCAACGATCTCTACGTGCCATTGCTAGCGATGGCAGACCCGCGGCCCATTCGGGGTGACCTGCCCCTCAAATCACCGCAGACCGAGCAGGGCCTCGGCGAGGGCGGGATGAAGAGCGAGGTGATGCTCCGCGACGCGTTCAGGTACGCCTCGGAGACGCACGACCGCCGAGGGCTCGTGATCCTTGGCGAGCCCGGCTCCGGCAAGACCACGCACCTCAAGCGTATGCTGCTGGAGATCTGGTGTCGAGGGGCCGCGTCGCTGGGTCTGCCCGAAGGGACGGTCCCGGTGTTCCTGCCGCTGCGTACCGGGCCCGACCTCACGCAAGGGCTAGGTCCGTTCATTGACAAGCAACTCGGCCACAATCCGCATGCTCCGGCGCCGCAGGGGCTCGGAGAACGGCTTCGGAGCCGCGGCAAGGTGCTGTACCTGCTCGACGGGCTCGACGAGGTCCGCGATGCCGACGAGCGCGCAGCGGTGATCCGGTGGCTCAATGCGGCAATCGAGGCGCCGGGGGAGCACTACTTCCTGGTGACGTGCCGCTTCGCCGGCTACTACGGGGTTGCGAACCGGAAGCCCGCGGACGGCGGGGTGCGTCTGTCGCCGAGGTTCGTGGAGCTGCACCTGCGTTCGTTCGACGATGCGCAGGTCAGGGACTTCGTCCATCGGTGGTTCGCGATCATCGAGCCGCCAGCGAGGGGCGGAGATCCAGCGCGGGTGAGGGCGCACGCCCACGCCGAGGCCTTGCTCGATGACCTCGGAGGCGAACAGTTCCAGGCCCAGCGGGTCTACGCGCTCACCCGCAACCCATTGTTGCTCACGGCGTTGTGTCTCGTGCATCGTGAGGCAGGCAAGCTGCCCGATAGCCGAGCGGCGCTGTACGAAGAGTGCGTCAGGGTGCTGCTGGCTCGATGGGAGCGAGCGGAGGCCGACCATCCCGTCCGGCGATTGGATGGCGGTGCTCGGGCGGTGCTGCAACCGGTAGCGCGGTGGATGCACGAGGAAAGAGATCGCAAGCACGCCACCACCAAGCAGCTCGAAGATCCGTTGTGCGAGGCGTTCTCCGCGGCCGGCATCGAGCTGGAGCCCGGTCCGTTCCTGCTCTCGATCCGCGAGGAGAGCGGCTTGCTGATGGGTTGGGGTCCCGACGAGTATGGCTTCGCGCACCTGGGCTTCCAGGAGTACCTCGCGGCCGAGGACATCGGCGGCAAGACGGGAAAAGGGGGGCCCGCGTTCTTGTTCGAGCTGGCCTCACGGTTCGGCGACAGCTGGTGGCAGGAGGTCGTCCTGTTGATGCTGGCGCGGGGAGACCGGCGGTTGTTCGAGCGGTTCATGGCGGAGGTGGTCCGCCGACCGGACTTTGCGTCGGTGGCGAGTTCCGAAGTGATGACGCAATGCCTCGCCGAGGCGAAGGAGACCTCGGCGCGCCCGTTCGTGGACGCGTTGCGGGCCCCCGGGGGAGCGGCGGATGAGCCGACGGCAGCCCGGCAACTTGCGGCGTTGCAGGTGCTGGCCAGGACGATGCCGAAGCAGGCGCAGGAACTGGACGCGATGTTGCGTGGCCACGATGCGCCCGCGGTCCAACGCTGGTGGGTGGAGCATCGGCGGCAGCAGGGGCTGGGTGGTGATGTCATCACGGCGGCGCGGGGTGGGTATTCTCTGGTGAAGATTCCAGGAGGGCGGTTCACCATGGGGTCGCCGGAGAACGAGCAGGGCCATCGCGCGAACGAGAGCCCGCACCACGAGGTGGAGCTGTCGAGCTTCTACTTGGGGCGGTATCCGGTGACGAATGCGGAGTACCGGGAGTACTTGAAAGCGAACCCGGGATTGCCCAAACCCAAGTTCTGGGGAGACCGGCAGTACAACCAGGACGAGCAGCCGGTGGTGGGGGTGTCGTGGATGGAGGCGAATGCGTATTGCGATTGGGCGAGGCTGCTGCTGCCGACGGAGGCGCAATGGGAGCATGCGTGCGGAGCGGGGACGACGACGCGGTTCTACTCTGGAGATGACGACAACGACCTGGCGCGTGTGGGCTGGTATGCGAAGAACTCGGATGGCCGGCTGCACGCGGTGGGTGAGCTGGAGCCGAACGAGTTTGGGCTGTACGACATGCACGGCAACGTATGGGAGTGGTGCCGGGACGCGCATGAGCCGTACACAACCAGAGCTCGCGACAGTGACGGCTTAAGGAAACAACCAGTCGGCGGCGCCGGCCGGGTCATCCGCGGCGGCAGCTGGAGCGTCGATGCCGACAGCGCGCGATCTGCCTGTCGGGGCAGGGTCCGGCCCGACTACCGCTACGACGACGTGGGTTTTCGTGCGGCCCAGGGTTGTTCCTGACTTCCCCTATAACTTCACCACTTCAGTGGGGCTCGGCGAAACCATGCCCCTTGGCGCAGTCTACCAATTCAACCCGCCCAGCGCTCATTCACACACCCCTTCACGGGAGCCAGGCCAAGCGAAGCGTGGCCGTTGTGACCATCCGAAATCGCACCCCCTCACACACACAC
>JAHZJA010000841.1 GCA_022601155.1 Deltaproteobacteria bacterium
GGCCCACGTGGACGAGACGATGCTCGGGATCCCACGGGCACGGGCCGACCTCGCTGGTGATCGACACGGGCACCTCCCCCGTGGGCTCGGGGTAGGCGTAGTCGAAGTAGTTGATCATCTCCTCGACGCGCACGCCGCCGGGCATCGGGAGCCGGCGGTCTTGCAGCAACGACCGCCGTGCCAGCGAGTAGGCGCCAGTATCGACGTCGATCGAGAAGGTCGAGACCGGGTCGTCGGCGGTGGTGACAAAGCTCGTCCCGACATACTCGCGGTAGTCGTGCTCGGACCACTGGGGTGCCTGTTGGACCTCCATTTCGAAGACCTCGGCACCGTACGGGCTGACGAGGAAGTGGCCCGACTCCTGCTTCATCTCACCCAAGATGCCGGCTCGGCGCGCCACGGCGTTGGGATCGGCGTTTCGGCTGCTCTGGTGCGGAAGGGCGTTGGCGGGGCCCTTCATCGCATAGGTCCCGACCTTCGACTTGCTGGTCGGGCGCCCCATCTTGCCCTCCTCACCGCGATGACGCTGACCCTGGCCGCCCACGTCCTCATCGGCTCCCGCTCGTTGGCCGTGCGGACTCGCCGACCGCATGCGCATCACTTGGGCCGCGGGCGGCGACTCGGCAATCTCCATCTCGAGAGGCTCCTCGGGCTGCCCCAGGACGTGGCGATCGACGTTGATCCACACCCCCACGGCCAACAGCGCACAGGCAGAGACCAGCAAGAACGCACGTTGGGAAGAGCGCGACGATGACGACGCAGACGAGACGGTTGGATCGTGGGTCATGGCGGGTCTCGAGCAGGACACCGCCGACAAGTGGAGGTTCCCACCCACCGTAGGCAGCGGTCCGCTATGCTCCCGACCATGCGTCGGTCCTTGCACTTGTTTCGTCCGGGCGTCCTCGCCCTCTGCTCGGTATTGATGGCCTGCGGCGACGACGGTGGGAGCAGCGCCGACTCGTCGAGCACCACCGTCAGCCCCACCACCACCTCGATGCCCGGCACCACCGCCGATCCCTCGACCAGCGGGGCGGGCACCACCTCACCCGACCCGGACTCCGGCACGACCAGCCCCGACCCGACCACCGCCGACTCCAGCGATGGCTCGACCACCGCCGCCGGACCTCCCACCGTGGTGATGGAGACGACGCTCGGAACCATCGTGATCGAGATGGCCCCCGACGATGCCCCGATCACCGTCGAGAACTTCTTGGCCTATGCCAACGCGGGGTTCTTCGACGGCACCGACGGTCTGGGCGCGACCATCGTGCACCGCGTCATCCCGGGCTTCGTCATCCAGGCGGGCGGGCTCACCGAGACCCTGCAGCAAAAGGCGACGATGCCCCCCATCATGAACGAGTTCGGCAACGGCTTGCTCAACGTGCGGGGCTCGATCTCCATGGCACGCACCAACAATCCCGACAGCGCAACCTCGCAGTTTTTCATCAACTTGGTCGACAACGACGGGCTCGACGATCCACCCGGATATGCGGTCTTCGGCCGGGTGATCGAAGGCATGGACGTGGTGGACACCATCGCCGGGGTCCCCACCACCACGATGCCGCCCTACGACGACGTTCCGGTGGATCCGGTGAACATCCTCTCGGCGACGGTGGAGTAGTCGCGACAGCGCCCCGCGCGCCCAGCGAGATGTGGCGCTCCCGTGAAGGCTGCGGTAGACCTGCGTACAAGCCATGGACGCCACGATCACGACCTCGCTGCTGCCGCAGCCGCCGGCTCCCAGCGCGCTGGTGAACAAGGCCGACGAGGTCTTCGCCGCGACCAGCCCCTACGAGGGCGTCGGGCTGCGCCACCATTGCCGTCGCCTCTATCACCTGACCAGCGCCCTCATGGAGCTGCGCGGTGTCGAGTTCGACTCCTCGCTCGCGTACTTCATCGCCATGGTCCACGACCTGGGGCTGGTGAGCGAGCAGGATCAGGGGGTCAACTACCTCCGGCGTAGCCTCGCGCTGTTCCACCGCGAGACCTCCGGCATGACGCTGCCCGAGGTCGATCCCGAGATCATCGAGCAGTGCATCGTCTACAACCACCGGGTGCTGTCGGTGCCCGGCTTGTGCGACGCCGCCGAGTGCTTTCGCAACGCAGTGATGATCGAGCACAGCCACGGGTTGCTGCGCTTTGGGCTCGAGCGCGAGCAGGTCAAGCCGATCTTCAAGGCCTACCCCCGCGGCAACTTCGACCGCGTGCTCCTCGACTTTACGTGGCGCACCATCAAGCGCGAGCCGCTGACCTTGGTTCGCGGCATCTTCTTGTAGCGGCTGCCCGCAGCGCGTGGCCGTAGTGCCTTGGTGGCGGATGTGCGTCGCGAGGCGACGGCGGGCCGCCTGCTGCGCGCGGTGTGACGGCGTCGTGCGGCGGTGGTACACCAAGTGACCATGGACGACCGTACCCGTACCGAAGTGGAGGCAGCCACGTTCCGCCGCCTGGTGGCGCACCTTCAGTCGCGGACCGACGTGCAGAACATCGACTTGATGGACCTGGCTGGGTTTTGCCGCAACTGCCTGAGCAAGTGGTATCGCGCCGAGGCCGACGGCGCGGGCGAGGCCATGGAGCTCGATGATGCGCGCGCGCTCGTGTACGGCATGCCGTACGCGGAGTGGAAGGCCCAGTACCAGACGGGGCCCAAGGTCGACCTTCCTCCCAAGACGGGCGGCTGACCAGAAAGCACCCGCCGTGTCGTTGCGTCACCACAGCGAGCGCCTCCGCGTCCGAACCCCAGGCCGGGCGACCATCGACATCACCGCGCAGGTCCAGGAGGTCGTGGCGCGCGCCCAGATGAGCGAGGGACAGTGCACGGTCTTCGTGCATCACACCTCCGCCTCCATCATCATCTGCGAGAACGCCGACCCCGATGTCCGCCGAGACCTCGAGGCATTTGCATCGCGCCTGGTGCCCGACGGCGATCCCTTGTTCGTGCACACCGCCGAGGGCCCCGACGACATGCCGGCCCATGTCCGGAGCGTGCTCACCCAGGTCTCGATCGCGATCCCCGTGACCCACGGCCGTGCCGATCTCGGGACGTGGCAGGGCTTGTACCTGTGGGAGCATCGACACGCGGCCCACACACGTACTGTCACCGTCACCGTGCTGGGGGAGTGAGCGACACGTGTCCGCCGTAGCCAAGCGACTGGCCCGCACCATGACCCGCACCATCGCCGCCCACGGCCTGGTGGAAGCGGGCGACCACATCATGGTGGCGGTGTCCGGGGGCAAAGACAGCTACTCGCTGCTCCAGCTGCTGTGGGAGGCTCGGCGCCGCGCCCCATTCCCGTTCGACCTGACCGCCGTCCACCTGGACCAAGGACAGCCCGGCTACGACGGCACCCCACTGCGGCGATGGCTGCAGGCCTTCGGCGCCCCGTTCGAGATCGTCAGCCGCGACACCTACTCGACGGTCATCCGGGTGACCCGCGAGGGCAAGAGCTACTGCGGCGCGTGCTCTCGGATGCGTCGCGGAATCCTGTACAACACGGCCGAGCGACTCGGATGCAACAAGATCGCGCTGGGCCACCATCGCGACGACACACTCGAGACCCTGCTGCTCAACTTGTTCTACTCCGGCAAGATGCAGGCGATGCCGGCCGGGTACACCACCGACGACGGCCGCTTCGACGTGATTCGGCCGCTCATCGAGTGTGCCGAGTCCGACATCATCGAGTACGCCGCCCAGGCCGGGTATCCGATCTTGCCGTGCAACCTGTGCGGCTCGCAGGACGGGCTCCACCGGGTGAAGATGGGACAGCTGCTGCAGCAGCTCGAGCGCGACAATCCCAACGTGCGCTCGGTGATGCTCAACGCGCTGCGCAACGTACGGCCGAGCCACCTGCTCGATCCCACCGTCGCGCGGATTCCGGTCCCCGACGAGACGTTGCCTGCCGCCTCCGCCGAGAGGGCCGCATCGACTCCCGCTCCCGCCCCGGTCGCACCCGAGCAGCTGCCTGCCGCCTCCGCCGAGATGGCCGCGTCGACCTCCGCGCCCGCCCCGGTCCCCGGCGAGACGTTGCCTGCCGCCTCCGCCGAGACGGCCGCGTCGCTCTCGGCTCCCGCTCCGGTCGCACCCGAGCAGCTGCTCAAGATCGTCCGCGACAGGTAGTCGAGCGGGCTCGCCCCGCGTGCAGACTCGGTCGGCCTCGCTCCGCCACCGTGTGGGCCTCGCCTCCGACGGCGTCCGTTCATCGGCCCCGCTCACCAACCCCGACGGCGACGCTCGCCGTCCCACCGTCGGTGGCACTCGCCGAGACTCCGTGCGTTCGAACGAGCGCCGCGCGTCGACCCCGGAACGTCGGCACGCGGCGCAGATGCCAGCGGTCCGGGTGCGCTGGGCCCACCGGTCACCGCCATGCGGAGCTCGTCAGCAGTAGGTGGTCTTGTCCGCGCAACAATCACCTTGGCTGTCGCACATGTCGTCGCAGTAGCACGAGTTGTCGAGCGAAGCGCCGCCACAACGTCCTTCGCAGGAGTTGTGCGCAGGGCTCCCGCCGCCTGGAGGCGGATTGCCCTGCGGAGCCTGCAGGGTGCACCACGGCGTCCACTCGTGGGTCACCTCGTTGTCGTCCTTGGTCCCCGACTGCGGGCATGCCTCTCCGGCCTTCCAGTCCTTCCACCCCGTGGAGTTGTGGTTGCGGAAGATGGCGTAGTCCCCGTCGCGAGCCTTGAACACCGTGGGCTCGACACAGGTCCCGGCTGCGGTCGCCGCCGCCTGGGCCTTTTCGTTGTAGTCCATGATCGTCGCGAACATGGTGGCGTTGGTGTCGTTCCAGCAGCAGGTCTTGGCCTGC
This sequence comes from Deltaproteobacteria bacterium, assembly GCA_022601155.1. Classification (GTDB taxonomy): domain Bacteria; phylum Myxococcota_A; class Polyangia; order Nannocystales; family Nannocystaceae; genus Paraliomyxa. The sequence goes on from JAHZJA010000841.1 coordinate 4,800, forward strand.
TGATAGTCGAGCTGGGCGAACACGTAGTCCTCGAGCCTGCGGTGATCCTTGTCGACCTGCTCCTTGGTCTTCCCACCGTTTTCCGCCTCGAGCTTGTACAGCTTCTTGAAGAAGTCCTCGCGGTGCTGACGGGCGCGACAGGAGCTGGGCGCCGTCTGCAGATGGGTTCGCTTGGCCGCGATCTCCAGCAGCAACAGCGCCCGCTGCTTGTCCGGGTCGGGCTTGCCGAGCATCGTGGAGATCTCCTCCAGACGGGCCTCCATCTTGGGCTTGTCGGTGTCGTTGATCCACGAGGCCTCGTCGGCGGCCATCCACGTGTTGACCCACGACCCGTTCTTGTTCTTCGCAACGCGGAAGCGCTTGAGGCCCGGGTTCCACTTCGAGTGCGCCGAGTCTCCGGTCCCGGGCTGGATGAAGTCGCTGCGCGTCTGGTCGTTGTCGCGCCACTCCGGCTGCTTGAGCGGGATGTTGCCGTAGGCGCTCTGCACCCGCTTCTGTCCGCCCTCTACGTCGTCGACCTGTGTGACCAACGAGGTGTGCCCCGAGGTGGAGTCGTGCCGCCACACCATGAAGTCGCCCTCACGCATGGCCATGGGCTGGAGGTTGTAGGTGTTGCGGCTGTCCGACAGGTGCAACGAGCCGCCGTACAGCATGATGTAGTAGATGACCCACGCCGCCCGCTTGTTGAGGTGCAGCTCGTCCAGGTACAGGCCGGTGTGACGACCCAGCTCGAAGTGGGGCTGGTCGTCGCGACCGTCGCCCAGGAGCTTGGCCTTGCGCAGGTCGCCATCGGAAGGCCAGTCCGCGCCATCCGCCAGCGGCGTGCCGGACACGTCGTCGTACTTGGGAAACGCCGGGACCCGGCTCCACGCTCCGTTGCTGACCCGACCGCCAAAGTGCCCGAGGTACGCCCACCTCGAGTTGTCGTACATCGCCACATAGAACGGCAGCTGGTACCAGGCGGCAAACGAAGCACGCAGCAGCAACGCCAAGTCGGCGCAGTCGATCCGCGGACCATCCAACGTCCGTCCCCACGGGGTGGTGATCTGGATGGTCTGAGCCACGGCCGGAGTGACATCGGCCGAGCCAGCACTGGTCGGCAGTGACTCGATCCAACGCGCGTACTTCTCGTCCCAGGTCAGCCCACTATTGGCGCCCCACGCGACTCCAGCGGCTTTGGCGGCAGCGGTGCCCTTGTCCTCCCATTGGTTGCGCACCACCCACGCTTGGGTGTCGGGATAGTCGCGCACGGGAACTGACGCGATCCCCGCGCTGTCTTCCTTGCCGAGGGGTCCGCCGCTTCCAAGCTGGGGATCGCCGGGAAAGAAGCTGTCATCCTCGGCGTCACATGCGACGCCAACAGCCATCAGAGCAGACAGAAGCAGCGAGGTTCCAAAGTTCCGCATCGTGGTCGTCCCTCCCAGGACTCACATCAACCGACATCACACTAGAAGAATTTTCCGGTTCTGGAAACGAAATATGAATCATCTGTCATGTTTAAGAGCAACTTCTGCACAATGTGTGGCGCTCGTTCCGCAGCATGGACCGGCCGGCGAAGCCAAAGGTCTTGGCAGCAACCGGTGAGCTGCTAGCCTCCGCCGCCGTGAAGCTCCAGGATCTCAAAGGCGAAAAGCTCGGCGTGTGCGTCTCGGGCGGGCTCGACTCCAAGACGGTCGCCCTTCGTCTCCGCGAGGCCGACCTCGACATACTCGGATTCACGGCCGACCTGGCCCAGCCCGACGAGAGCGACATCAACGATGTCGCCCGGCGCATGGCCACGACCGGGACCGAGACGGTGATCGTCGACCTCAAGGCCGAGATGGCCGAGGCCTGCTTCATGATGATCAAAGCGCAGGCGATGTACGACGGTGGGTATTGGAACACCACGGGTATCGCCCGCGCCGTCACCGTGCAGGGCTTGCTGGGCCCGATGAAGGAGCGCGGCTGCACGGTTCTGGTGCACGGCGCGACCGGCCGTGGCAACGACCAGATTCGGTTCGAGCGCTACACCAACACCCTGGCCCCGGACATGAAGGTCTACGCGCCCTGGCGCGACGACACCCTGCTCCAGCAGTTCCCCGGGCGCCTGCAGATGGCCGCGTACCTCCAGACCAAGGGCCTCGAGGCCAAGGTCGAGAAGAAGCGCTACTCCACCGATGCCAACCTCGCCGGGCTCTCGCACGAGGCCGAAGACCTCGAAGACCTCACGACCGGGGAGCTCATCGTCGACCCCGAGATGGGCGTGTGGCCGCACCAGGCTCCCGACACGATGGAGGAGTTCTCGGCTCGGTTCTCACGCGGACGCTGCGTCGAGATCAACGGCACGCCGGTCACCGCCCTCGAGGCGATGCTGACGGCCAACGAGATCGGCGGCCGTAACGGCATCGGCATGCGCAACGCCCTGGAGAACCGCGTCATCGGCACCAAGAGCCGAGGCGTCTACGAGGCTCCGGGGCTCGAGCTGCTCGGCTACTGCCTGCGCGCCGTCTATCAGACCACGATGGACCGCCGCTCGACGGGTCTGTTCCACGCCATGTCGCGACTCATCGCCGAGCAGGTCTACGACGCACGGCTGTTCGATCCGGGAGCCCGCGCCGCGCTGGCCGGGATCGACGTGCTGGCTGGATACGCCAGCGCCACCGTCAACGTGAAGCTGTACCGCGGCAACATCTACTTCGTGTCGCTCACCGACTGCGACGCCACGCTGTACAACCCGGCCGATGCGTCGATGGAGGCCAGCGATGGTCTCGATCCCCGCAGCGCGCAGGGCTTCGTCGAGGTGCAGGCGTGCGAGGCTCTCAACCTCGCCAGGGCGGGGCAGATCGCCAACCCATTTTGGGGCGCCGGCAACACGAGCGACGACGACTAGTCGTTGGCCTTCTGTTTGCGCCAGCCAGCGCCTCGGGCGCCCTGGCCCATCACGAGCGCGCAAGTCATTGCGCACTGGCTCGCGTGTAACGGCACCGTGGGATGAACGTCAACGAGTGTGTGACTCATGGTGCTATCGTCATACGCAGGATGCGTGAACCTCTGACCTGGTTGCCGTGGCTACCGTTGGCCGCTTGTTTGGCCATGGCCGGATGCCCCGAGGGTGGCGCCGGCTCCGAGACCGAGAGCACGCCAGATCCGTCCGGTGGCACTACCTTGTCGCCCGGGACTGGCAACCTCGACTCGAGCGGCTCCGACGTAGACCCCGAGGAGAGCACCGGCTCCACCGTGGACCCCAGCGGAGGCGAGTGCGACTACTTCGCCCAAGACTGTGCCGACGGCGAGAAGTGCGTGCCCTGGTCTGCATTGCCCGACCTGGTCCCCGACGAGACTCGCTGCTGCCCGGTGGCCATGCCGACCGCACAGCCCGGCGATCTGTGCCAAGTGGAGGGCTACTTTGGCAGCTGCCTCGACAACTGTGCCGAAGGCTCGTTGTGTCTGGACGTGGACAACGACGGCGAAGGTACCTGCCAGGCGCTGTGCGGAGGCAGTCCCGAGCAGGCCGAGTGCGAGGGCAGCGACGTGGAGTGCTTCGTCTACTTCGGCGGCGTCCCTCTTTGCTTCGACACGTGCGATCCCCTGGTCCAAGACTGTCCGTCCGACCGAGGGTGCTACCCGGACGCCATTGCCGAGGGTGGGACCGGCTTCTTGTGCATGCCGACCATCGGCGACAACACCCTCGGCGACTACTGCTGGCTGCTCGCAGGCTGCAACCCAGGCATGATCTGCGCGTTCCCGGACCTGCTGCCCAACTGCTTCGGCAACGCGGGCGACTCCGGATGCTGCACCGATCTGTGTGACATCACCGAGAGCCCCGATTCATGCGCCGACATCCACCCGGATCTCGAGTGCGTGCCCTGGTACCACCAGGGTGCACCGCCACCGTCGACCAACCTGCAGAACGTCGGCGCGTGCGTACTGCCGACAGTCGGCTCCGGCTGAGCGAGCCCGGCTGAGCGAGCCCGCGGGGCCGGCCCTCCGTCACGACGCGGTGCTCTATGGGCGCAGCACCGTGACGGTGTCGCCTTCGATGGCGAGCACCTGCACCGAGCCGCCGTAGTGGGCGGCCATGCCCACATCCACCCGCCACACGCGATCGTCACACCCCGAAGTGATGCCAGCCTTTTGGACGGTGTGGCCCACGACCATGCGCCGCGCCTTCAGTCGCTCGAGCGCCTGACCCAGCAGCGTGCACGCCTGCACCCCGTCCTCCGCGTACAGGCGCGTCCACACCACGCCCATCTGGCCGAGCACGTTGTCGGAGATGGGCTGGGTGTCGGCCTTGCCCGCGAGCCAGAGGCGAACGTCGGCGTTGAGTCGCTCGAGACTCGACACCCCCCGGGGCACGTGTTGCGGCAGCACTCCACCGTGCACGAACACCGACTCGCCCACGATCACCACCGTGTTCCGCTGCGCCAGCACTGCGGCGTAGGGCCCACCGGGGAGGAACGCCGCGGCACGAGCCTGGGCTTGCGGAGGAAACCGAGCCAGCCTGGGGTCGTCGAGCGCGAGGCCTTCCACATCCTGGAAGTCGACCAGTCCCCCGGGCGTCACGTAGCGAAGATCGCCCGCTGCGTTCATCAGCTCGTGGTTGCCGAGCAACACATGGAAGGCACCACCGGCCGCCTCCGCCTCGCCGCGCAGGCGCTCGAAGAGATCCAAGATCTCTTGCTCGTCGTCGCCTCGATCGAGCTGGTCGCCGGTCTGCACCACGACCAGGGAGCCTCCGCTCCAGTGGTCGTCGCCATCGATCGCTCCCGCCAACGCCAGTGCCCGTCGTGCCGCACCGAGGTCTCCGTGCACGTCACCAAACGCCACCACCCGGGGTGCCGTCGGAAACCGGGTCGGTAGCGTGCTCGGCTCCGAGGGCGAGTCCGCCCCGTCGGCACCCGCCGCCCCCGCGCCCGGGGTCGCAGACCTCGACTCCGCGGCCGCGGGTCGCGAAGACCCCGCCGCGTCACCCTGCGTGGCGGGCGGCGGCTCCATCCGGCACGCCCCCACAAAAAGGCACACACCAGGGACACATGCCCACACCATGCGGCACAAACCGGTAGGGATCACGCCGCGGATGGTCTCAGTCCGTGCCGCGGCCTCCCCGGATTCGCGCTCGTTGTGGCGCCCCCCTCCGAAGGGGTCCTACCGCCCCGCAAACACGGTATCCTGAGCACGCTCATGGGTGCCCCCACGCACGAGGGAATCGCGGCCCGGGTTCTCGTCGTCGACGACGAGGCTGGTGTTCGTCGCGTCCTCACCCGCCTGCTCGGCGGCGAGGGCTACGAAGTCATGGAGGCATCGGGCGGGCAAGAGGCGCTCGAGATCCTGTGGACCCACGGCGCCGACACGGTGCTGCTCGACGTCATGATGCCGCAGATGGACGGCCTCGAGGTCTGTCGCCGCATCAGAAAGAACAGTCGTACCGCCCACACTCCAGTCGTGTTCATCACGGCTGCGGTCGACCGTCAGTTTCGCCGCCAGGCCCGCAAGGCCGGCGCCGACGACTTCCTCTCCAAGCCGTTCGACGAGGTCGAGTTGCTCGCACGTGTCAACAACACGGTGCGGATGAAGCTCTACTACGACGGCCTCACCCGTGAGCGGAACCGGCTGCGCAACGAAGTCGACGGGCGCTCGCGGGAACTCGACGCGACGACCGACCGGCTCGAGCGTCTCACCGAAGAGCTTCGCGTTGCCCGCGAGGAGACCATCGGCCGCCTTGCTCGAGCCGCCGAGTTCCGCGACGACGAAACGGCCGCGCACCTGCAGCGGATGAGCCACTACTGCTACCTCATCGGTCGCAAGAAGAACATCGACGAGTACACCTGCGAGATGCTGCGCATCGCCAGCCCGATGCACGACGTGGGCAAGATCGGCATTCCCGACAACATCTTGCTCAAGCCCGGCCGTCTCACCGCGGACGAGTACACGATCATGAAGCAGCACGCGGAGATCGGGTACCAGATCCTCTCCGGCTCCGAGTCTCCGCTGGTCAAGCTCGCGGCAAACATCGCCCACACGCACCACGAAAAATGGGATGGCTCCGGCTACCCGCGTGGGCTCAAGGGCGACACGATCCCAATCGAAGGTCGCATCGCTGCCGTCGCCGACGTGTTCGATGCCCTGACATCGGAGCGCCCCTACAAGAAGGCGTGGCCGATCGAGGATGCCGTCGCGCTCCTCGAACGCGGCCGCGCGGCGCACTTCGATCCGGAGCTCGTCGATCTGTTCCTCGGCTCGATGGACGAAGTGTTGGCGATCAAGGACGAGTTCCAGGATCAACGCGCCGAGCTGGCGCCGGTCCGTCGGGCTTGAGCCGGGCCTCGATGGTGTCGACGGTCTCGGTGAAGACCGGCTCCGGGCTCGTCAGATGGCCGTGGCCGAGGCTGCCGCAGCCAGCATCGCACCGGGTTGACCGCGACCACCGAGCACGAGCAACCAGTTGGACTTCCATCCCAGCGGCTGCACCACGATCGTCCCCGCCGCACAGCTGAGCACGATGGCCTTGGGAGAACCATCATCCCCCGTGATCCGATTGGCGATCAGCCGTCGCAGACCCGCCGTGCACAAGCCCAGCATGTCTTCGACCGCCGCTGCGTCTTCGTCGAGCCCGGTTCCGCTGTGCAGCACCGTGCCCTCCTCGGTCTCGATCACACACGCCAGCTGCAGCCGAGGGGCACGCGCCTAACAGCGCTCCACCAGTGCCACGAGCCGCTGACCTTCTAGGGCCGAGGGCATCGATGGCCGCGCCAGCAACTCTGACAGCGTGAAGGTGTAGTCGTGGTCGTACCGATGGGACGCGCGCAGCTGCTCCACCACGACCGGGCCGTCGCGATCCAACAGCTCCCACAGCTGGTCGGCGAAGTGCCGAAGCATGCAATCGCGAAGCTCGTCGGGCGTCACCATCGACAGCTCGACGAGCCCGGCGCCAAACCGCTGCCCGGTCGACCGGCAGTGAGCGATGGCCTCGCACACAGACGCCATCGGAAGCCCGAGCTCACGACGAAGCACCGCGCCGAGGTTCTCGGGGTGCTCGTCGAGTCGGACCCATGCGATCTTGCCCTCCGACAGGTAGATCGCAGCCGAGCCCGCTGCCCCGATCCGCAGCTCGACATTCCGGCGCTCGCCCGACAGTCGATCCAGCAACAGCTCGAGGTGAGCGGTCGACTCCAACGACAGCACCGAACGCGTCGCAGCGCCCGGCACCTGGAAGTCCATGACGGTCGCGCGGCTCGGAGCCAGCTGTGCCCTCGACCCGGCCGGACTGACGCGGCTTCGGGCGAGAGCGAAGTAGCCCTCGGTGCCGACGGTCTGCGACGTGGCGTGGGCGTGTTGGGCCTCGATACTCATCCAGAATCGTTCACTGTCTGTCTAAGGTTGAGATACTTGCCAACGTTTGGTTCTGAGCCGTGTCGGCAGCATCGGTGCCTGACCACATTACCCGTTTTTCGGCCGTATTCGATCGACAAACGCAAATTCGAGCCGCAGCGAACAGCGCGACGAACGCAAAACACTGTCAAAGGTCTGCCAACCTTCAATACAAAGAGTGAACGGGATGCGTACTATTTCGGGCCCGACGCCAGTCCCGTCGAAGTGGTCCGCACGGCCACGCTACCGAAAGGAAAGCCTGTCAGCCCAACTCTGACACGGATCCGGATGCGACGCTCCCCGGGTTCCCATACCCGTGTCCATGGAACACGACCCTGCCCGCTCATGGGCCGGGTCGAGCCGCTCCGAAGTTGCTCCGCATCGCGACCACTCAGTAGGCTTCGCGATCGTCGGCGCCATGCGCCATGTTGTCGTCGCGGATCCGTTCTTGTTCCAGCATCTCCAGCGCTTCCACCGTGTAGCGCGTGGTCGGCTCGATCTGAAGCCGGCCGTAAGGGATGGGCTCGTCCGTTTCCTCGCAGATGCCGTACGTCCCCGCGTCCATTCGCTGGAGCGCGGCATCGACCTCTTGCAGTCGGCCCTCGCCCTGATCGTGCCGCTGCATCGCGGTCGTTCGGCGCGCCTCGTCGGACGCCTTGTCCTGGATGTCGCCGCGCGGATCTTCGGCGGCCACTTCGGCTTCCTCGCTCGCCTGGCGCTCGAGCAATCGCAAGCGCTCGGCGTCCAATCGTCCGCGAAGCTCGACCAGCTGCTCGGGGGCGAGGTGACTCATGGCTCCGACTGTACGCCCGAGCCCCTTCCACTGCTACGATCGCAGCCATGGAGCTGTCCCCTGCCCTGGTGCAGACCCTGCAAGACGTGGCGCAGTCACGGGGACGGGTGGTCGTCCTCACCGGCGCCGGAACCTCGGCCGAGAGCGGCATCCCCACCTTCCGCGGCAAGGAGGGCTACTGGACAGTAGGCTCGACCCACTACCAGCCCATGGAAATGGCCACGCGGACGGCCTTCGCGGCCATGCCCCACGAGGTCTGGCGTTGGTACCTGTACCGACGATCGGTGTGCCGCGCCGCCGAGCCCAACCCGGGACACCGCGCGCTGGTGAAGCTCGAGCGTGCACTCGGAGAGCGATTCAACCTCATCACTCAGAACGTCGACGGCCTGCATCTGCGCGCAGGACACGACAAGTCGCGCACGTTCCAGATCCACGGGAACGTGGACTACATGCGCTGCCCGGGCGTCGAGGGCCGCGAGGTCGTCGCGATCCCCGACGGACTCGACCAGTTCGGACGCGAAGACCCTCTGCAAGAGCATCACCTGGCCTTGCTCCGGCGCCCTGGTGACGATGAGATCGGTCGCCCGCACGTGTTGTGGTTCGACGAGTACTACGACGAAGAGCTGTTCTCGGCCGAGAGTGCGATGCGGTGCGCGGCCGAGGCCGATCTGCTGCTGGTCGTCGGCACCGCGGGGGCGACCAACCTCCCCATGCAGATCGGGCAGCTGTCCGCACGCCGTGGGATCCCCATGGTGGACGTCAACGTCGCCACCAACCCGTTCGCCGAGCTGGCTGCGGCCACCCCGGAGGGCCACGTCGTTCAGCAGCCCTCGGCCGCCGCGCTGCCCGCCATCGTGGACGCCTTGCTGGCCTAGTTGGCCCGATGCCACGGGGTGGGGGGCAACCCCGAGTTGAACCGTCGACACCCGACGCCGGGCATCCGGGTCATGGCGCCGCACCGTCGGCCGCATGGGCGGGACCGAGGGCGTTGAACGCCTGCACGATGGGCGGCCTCCTACCCCGTCCTACCGCCGATCGAGCTGCGTTCAGTCCATCGGTGCGGTAGGCTCGACGGCGAGCATGGCGGAAGCCTTCGACTACGACGTCATCATCGTGGGCTCGGGCTTTGGCGGCAGCCCCACGGCGCTCCGGCTGGTGGAGAAGGGCTACTCGGTGCTCATGCTCGAGAAGGGCTCGGAGCTGGGCCCCAAGCAGTTCCCCAAGAGCAACTGGAACATCCTGCGCTGGATGTGGGCCCCGTGGATCGGCGCCCGCGGCCTGTTCAAGATGACCTTCTTCCGCCACGTGACGGTGCTGTCGGGCGTGGGCGTGGGTGGTGGCTCGCTCGTCTACGCCAGCACCCACCCGGTGCCCAAGGCCTCGTTCTTCGAGACGGGGAGCTGGGCGGGCATGGCCGAGTGGAAGGCAGAGATGCTGCCCTACTACGACCGAGTCAAGGCGATGCTGGGGGTCAGCC
>JAHZJA010000842.1 GCA_022601155.1 Deltaproteobacteria bacterium
CGGACTCGTCGAGCTGGTCCCCGCCGACGCCGCTCCTATTGCTGCTCTCGAGTCCCAACGACATCACGGGCGCAGCCGGGAGGCCATCGCACCTTGTCACATCGAAGGTGCACTCGGAGCGGCACGACGGCGGGTCCGGCTCCAAATCCAGCGCGTCGCAGCTGTCGGCCGACAGCTCGTCGCCGTCTTCGACGAACCCGTGGCCACAGCTCGGCTCTCCCTCGCCGGCCGCCCCGTCGTCGTCGCGCTCGCTGTCCATACCCGTCGAGTCCAGGTCCACGTCCACGTTGGCGGATTGTGCGCAATGAAGTAGCACCCCCACTCGTCGCAAGATCCTGCAGTTTCGCGGTCACCCGCCCGTGTCCTCGTCGTTCGCGACGCTCGGTCGTGGGTCCCAGGTTTTCGGCATGGACCCGATGGCTGGTGCGAGGACGGCGAGCATCGGCGGCCATGAGATACAAGGGTCGGCCTCCGCTATTCAGCCCGCGGCGATTTTTGCGGCGGACGCCTTGTGACGGAGTGCGCGGCTCAAACAACACATCGCCGTCTTGCTATTTTGATCCCGCTATGAACTCGCGGGAACTGCTCGGCGCCGTACTGGACCGACCGTCCAACGAGCGGGCTCGGTTCGCCCGGGAGCTGCTGGCCGGCCTCGACGAAAGCGACAGCGATGCGAGCGACGAGCAGGAGCTGGTGGCGGAAACTCGATAGGCGGCGCCCACAGGTCGATGCGGGTGAGGTCCAGCTGCTGGATCGGCGGAGTTCGCGCATGTCATCGCTCCGCGCCAAGCCGCCCGCCGTTCGTCCTGATGCTCTGGACTCATCCGCTCGCACTCGACGAGCTCATTGCTTCGTCCGCGAACGATGGGTCTCCACCAAGTATGGCGAGGTCCAGGAGCAGGATCCTCGATCGGTGGTCAGCCCCACACCGTCGACCCCATGGGTACTTCACGCTTCGCACCACGGAGCGACACCACGGCCCTAGCGCGGATCGAGCTCGAACTCGATCCGCCCCCAGGTCCACCCTTGTGAGACCACAAAGGGTCTGTCCGCATCGCCGCGTGCACGCAGCGCAGGACCGTAACAAAGCCCCTGAGCAGAAAACGCCGTGGGGTCGTCTGGCTCGGGCATACGCACGATATGTCCAAGCGATATCGGCCTCCGACTCGCGAGCACGATCAAGTGCTGGTTCTGAGGTTCCTGCCTCCCCACGCGGACCGGCCAAGAACACGCTAGCCCTTGTCGCCGTCGGTTCCCCCGCAATCCGACGAAGGTAGAAACACCGGGCACCACCTCGATCCCCTCGGGCTGGTGTGCATTGAGAAGGCTCAACCGGCCTTCGATGCTCATGTCGAGAACACATACGAACCACTGTCGTGGCGTGTCTGCACGGTGGGATAGCTGCACCCAGATCCGCTCACCAACACGAATCCGTGGAACCCCGGCTCCGGATTCTCGCTGCGGCAGCTCTCGGAGCTCGCCGTCGTCCTCGAGCACCCCCCAGCGCCACTGCAACTCGGGATCGGTCTCAGCGTTGGAGAGGTCGACGAGTGAGCGCTCGAGTATCCACGATTGCGCTCGGTCTTCGATCAGCCGCACCACCGCACCAATGCCGTCGGTGTCCTTGCGCACACCCTGCCAAATCGTGTGGCTACGGCCGTCCAACACCTCAACCCCGCGTGGCCTGCTCATCTGGCTGCGAACAATGGCGACACAGTTGTCGTCCTGATCGGTCGTCGTATGAGCGACCCCCGCGTCGTCGAGCGCATCCTTGATACGGGGCACCCCGCGTACCACGACGGTTGGCCGCCTCATCGGCGTAGACATCAACGCCGTCGCGCCGAGTTCGAGTCGGTGCTCGGCGTCGTCGAGCACGACCTCGCAGTGGTCGAGGTCCACCTGACACACCTCGGCTCGTGCGTGGACCTGCGGCTCGAGCTCGGCGCTGAGCTGTAGCTTCGTGATCGTCCAGCGGTCACCAACTCGAACTCCCTGCAACCGACCGGCACGGACCCACCCCCGTCCGTCACGAGAACTCGGCACGAACGCCGCGCCCGCGGGCAGCGACGCAACGCGGCGAGAGAACAGAAGTCGCTGTCCGGGCCCCGCCAACACGATGCGCTGCTCCTCGGTACCCCGCTCACGGCTCGCCCACTCTCGGATGCGATGAGCAACAGCAGCCCATGTGAGGCGATCGCACCGCAAATCTGCGCCTCGTAGCAGACTCACGAACCGCTGCGTCAGCAGACCATAGGGCTGCTCTCCCGACGCCGTCGCATACGCACGGCGCAACGACGAAGCGCCGAAGAGCCGGACGATCCGAGGGTGGCTCTCCGTCGACAACAGCAGAGCACGGTCGCCACGCTCCAGTCGCTCGTCGAGCGCCACGGCCCAACGTGGCGGATCGACCGTCGGAATGGCGCCGTCGCGCACAATGCCCGCGGCGTGACAGCAATCGACGATCGCCGTCACGTTGCCGCAGATTCGATCGAGGCGGGTCAGGGCGTCGGACACCTCGACGTCGACGACACCAACCCGCTCTCGGGACCCCTCCGCCCGCAACGTCGCCAGGTAGAAGACCGCCCGATCGGCCAGTTCGCCGGCCAGGCCAGAGAACTCCACGACACCACCGTGCCCAAAGAAATAGAACACACACGTGTCGCGGGGACCGCACTCCTCGACCAGAGATTCCAACGCTTGAAGTACGCCGGCTCGGGTCGCCTGCGTGCCAGTGCACACCGCCAGCGACCACCCACCAAGACTATCGAACAATGCCTCCATGGACCGAACGCCCGGCACATGACCAAGAACCCCGTGGACTCGTCGTTCCGGAACCCCTACCAGTAGAGCCCGCTTCACTCCCGCCTGTCGCACTTTATCCTACCTGCGCGAGCCTGGGAGACAGTGCCCACAAGGGTCGTACCCGGCCAACTTCGCCGCCCCGATGCTGGAGAAATACACCCGCTGTTGGATTTCCCACAGCTGACACTGGGGCTTCTCATTGAGTTGGTCATGAACCTCCTTGGAACGCATGTTCCCGAGATATCGTTTGTTCATCGTCATACGTCAGACTCCTCAGCCTCGGCACAAGTACCGGGCTGCTTCCGCCACAGTGTCGCCACAGTTGGCCACCATCCCTCGCGCATGGACGACTGAGTGTGAGCAAACTCGCCGCGCTTGGGGTGATCGTTATCAGAATCAGGACACTGGAGCAGGCGAATGGTCGAGAACCCTCGACGGAAAGTGAGCACCTTCGGGCCATTGAACCGAGAGCCACGCTCGGGCCAAGCTGCCGACCGTACGGTGACCGACGACATGGACCATGAACGCGAAGAGCTCAGTGAACTTCCCTCTGCCATCGCAGAGCTCGGATTCGAGGCGCAGGCAGAGTACGTTCGTGCTCGTCGACACCTGGGATTCGGCGTTCACACGGAGCGCCTCGGGGTGATGGGTCGCTATCGACTCGAGAACGAGATCGGGCGAGGCGGGATGGGGGTCGTGTACCGGGCCCACGACCCTGAACTCGACCGCCTTGTTGCGATCAAATTGGTCCAGGCTATTCCGTTTGCGCGCCACAACCGACTCCGGGCCCGGTTGCTCCGCGAAGCCAAGGCCCTCGCCAAGCTCGCCCACCCGAATGTGGTTCGCATCTACGACGCCGGTGAGCACAACGGTGAACTGTACTTCGCGATGGAGTACATCGAGGGACAGACGCTACGCGAATGGCAATCAGGTCAGAACCATCGCGCGATCGTCGGTGCATACGCTCGAGCGGCCCGCGGACTAGCCTCGGCTCACGACGTTGGGATCATCCATCGGGACTTCAAGCCCGACAACGTACTGATTGCAGACGACGGCCGTATTCTCGTCGGGGACTTCGGTCTCGCCG
>JAHZJA010000843.1 GCA_022601155.1 Deltaproteobacteria bacterium
ACATCGCGGGTGACGCTCGCACGTGCGGGACGCTCGGCAACGAGTGAAGCCCGGGCCTGATACGATGCCCACCACGCATGCGCGCGCATCGAGCCAGCCGGACCGCGCTTGCCGTGGCCCGGGCCGTGCTGTTGATGGCCGATGACCCGCGCCGGGCGGCCCTGTTGCCTCCCGGAACGGCGGAGGCGACCGAGGCCCTGCTGCGCACCGCGGGCCTGCTGCCGGACTGGCAACGCCGCCTGCAACGCTCGCCTCGTGCCCGCACCATGCTGGCATGGAGCGAGCGCAAGCTGCTGCCCGGGCAGACCACGTACATCGCTCTACGCAAGCGGCTGGTCGACGACGAGACCCGCAGCGCCATCGCGGCCGGAGCCAACCAGGTGCTGGTGGTGGGCGGTGGCTTCGACACGCTCGCCATGCGGCTGGCCCCCGTCCACCCCCGGGTGCGCTTCGTGGAGATCGACCACCCCGCCTCGCAGTCGCTCAAGCAGCACGCCCTGCAGCAGCTGGGCACCGTCCCCAACCTCCGGCTGCACCCGGCCGACCTCGCCGAGATGCCGCTGCCCGATGTCCTCGACGAGCTCGACTGGGATCGTGGGGCACGGAGCGTTGCCATCACCGAGGGGGCGCTGACCCACCTCGAAGGCGGCGACGTGGCGGACTTCATGCGCGGGGTCGCCTCGGTGACGAGCCCCGGCAGCCGACTGTTGGCGAGTCATCGGGTGCCCGATGAGCTCGGACGTCCCGCAGGCGGTCGGGTGGGGGAGCTGACCCGATGGTCGTTGGACAAGATGGGCGAGCCCCACCGCTGGGCCGCGTCGCCCGAAGCGGTGGAGACCTTGCTGGCCGATGCTGGGTTCTCGGTGCGCCCCCAGCCCGGCCGTACGGATCTACGGCTTCGGTACCTCGTCCCCGCCGGGCTCGATGATCTGCCGCTGGCGACGGTCGAGCGCCTGGTCGTCGCCGAGCGCGAGTGAGCAAGGGGCCGCCCCCCGCCCCGGCTCGCGGCCACGCCGGGTCGACTACACTTGCCGCGGATCGATGACCGCTTCAAGCCCCACCCCTTCGTCCTCGATGCACCGAGCATGGGCCCGCCCCCGGGTGCTCACGCTCCTCGCCTTGGCCCTGGTCTCGTGCCAGCCCACCGCGACCACGAGCCCCGAGCCCACGGGGGCCGATCCGAGCCCACGGGGTGCCGCGGCAGCCCCGAGCCCCGCGCTGCGGGCTGCCCTCGACGATGCGACCACGGGAGTCGAAGACCCCGCGCTCGCGGCCGTGCTGCACGAACACTGGGCGCTGCATCTACGCGACTCTCCGGTCCAGGCCACCCGCCTCGGCGTGCATGACTACGACGATCGCCTCTGGGACAGCTCCCCGTTGGCGATCGAGCGCCGCCGGGTCGACCGCGGCAAGCTCATCGCCCACCTCGAGGAAATCGACGAGGCCGGGCTCTCGGCGGCCGACCAGCTCACCCGGGCACTGCTGCTGTCACAGCTCCACAGCGACGAGCGCCGCGAGGTTTGCCGAGACTCCGAGTGGAACGCGGGCGTGCACAGCAATCCCGTCACCGCGGCGCTGTCGCTGCACGAAGGCTTTCGGCTGGCCACCCGCCAAGACGGTGCCAACCTGGTCGCGCGCTACCGGGCGGTGGGGAACGTCGTCGACCAGGAGATCGCGCTGCTCGCCAGTGGAGCGAAGGACGGCTTGTTCGCCAGCCAGCGTACGCTCGCCCGCGTGGTCGAGCTCGTCGACCGCCAGCTCGCCCAACCCGTGGAGGAGTGGGCGATGCTGGAGCCGAGCGCGCGCGCCTTGTCTTCGTGGTCGGAGGATGCCCGGGCGCAGTTCGCCCGAGATCTCCGGGCCGCGGTGACCGAGGAGGTCGTGCCCGCCTTCGGTCGCTACCGCGACTTCGTGCGCGACCAGCTCGTGCCCAACGCCCGGGGGCCGGCCAACCCGGGCGTGGGAGCCCTGCCGATGGGCGCCCAGTGCTACGAGGCCCTCATCGCTCACCACACGACGGTCGCCCTCACCGCGGAGGAGATCCATGCGATCGGCCTCGAGGAGATCGCCCGGATCGACGGCGAGATCAGTGCACTCGGTCGGCGACAGCTGGGCACCAAGACCCTGGCCGCCACCATCGCGCGTCTTCGGGACGACCCCGCCCTGTACTTCGGCAGCGCACAGGAGGTGGAAGCGGCCGCCGTCGATGGACTCGCCAAGGCCAAGGAGGCGATGCCGCAGTTCTTCGGGCGACTGCCCCAGGCCGATTGCGTGGTGCGCCGCGTCCCCGACTTCGAGGCTCCTTCGACGCACATCGGCTACTACGAGCCACCCCATGCCGACGGCAGCAAGCCGGGCGAGTACTACGTCAACGTCTACGCTCCCACCACGCGGCCACGGTTCGAGGCGCGGGTGCTCGCCGTGCACGAGTCGATTCCCGGCCACCACCTGCAGATCGCCATCGCGCAGGAGCTCGCCGACCTGCCCGCATTCCGCCGCCACAGCGGCTACTCGTCCTACGTGGAGGGCTGGGCGCTGTACACCGAGCGTCTCGCCGAGCAGATGGGTCTGTACGAGACCGACCTCGATCGCATGGGCATGCTGAGCTTCGACGCCTGGCGAGCGGGTCGACTGGTGGTGGATACAGGCATCCACGCCATGGGCTGGACCCGCGAGCAGGCCGAGGCGTTCCTGCTCGAGCACACCGCCTTGACCGCGACCAACATCGCCAACGAGGTCGACCGCTACATCGGGTGGCCCGGCCAGGCGCTCGGCTACAAGATCGGCCAGCGACATCTGCTGCAGCTGCGCGATGAGGCCAAGGCAGCGCTCGGCGACGGCTTCGATCTGCCGCGATTCCACGACGTGGTGCTGGGCGGGGGACCCATGACCCTCGAGCTGCTGTCGGCACGGGTTCGGGCGTGGATCGCCGCTGGCGGGAACTGAGCCGACGACGTCGACGGCGGGGCGTGAGCAAGGCCCCACCGCCCATGGCTGTTTCGTCGGTGTCCTCGTGCACCAACTCGGCGCTTTGGCCACGGTGCCCCACAACGGATACTCGGTGGCATGACGGGCATGGGAACCATCGTCGGGATCGCTTGGTTGATGATGGGCACGGGGTCACTCCAGACCCCGACCGCACCCATCGAGATCGTGGGAGGCGGGCCGGTGGGCGTGTGCGGTCTGCCCACCACCGTGTTCTCGGGCGGCGGCTGTACGGGCACGCTGGTGCACCCGCGGGTGATCTCGACCGCGCAGCACTGCGGCATTCCGGGCTCGATCCAGTTCGGCGAGACGGCGGGTAGCGGACCCACGGTGGGCGTGGTGGGCTGCGTCGGCACGGGGAGCCAAGACGCGATGCTGTGCGAGCTGGCGGAGGAAGTACCGCTCCCCGTCACCCCCGTGCTCTATGGCTGCGAGGTCGACGAGTACATGCAGGTCGGACAAGATGTCGTGATCGCCGGGTTTGGTCAGACGCAGTTCGGCCAGGGCGGCGGCACCAAGCTGTGGGCCCCGCAGGTGATCACCGCGGTGGAAGCCGGGCGCACCATCATCGGCAATGCCGGCGACGGGATCTCGCCGTGTCCCGGCGACTCGGGCGGCCCAGTGTTCGTGCAGGTGGCCGACGGCAGCTGGCGGGTGTTCGGCACGGTGCTCGGTGGCACCACCAACGTCCCTTGCAACTCGGCCGCCGATTTTCAGCGCATCGACACCGTCGTCCCCAACTTCGAGGACCAGACCGGCATCGACATCACCCCGTGCTTCGACGCGCAGACGGGGACCTGGGAGCCGACCGAGGATTGCGGCAACTACTTCGCGGGAGACCACGAGGGTGCGGGCACCTGGGCCGACTGGTGCGCGGGCACACCTGCCACCGGATATAGCGATGCGTGCGGCATGCCGTTCGATTCCGGGGGCCAAGGCGACAGCACGGGCGCGCCACCGGATGATGACTCCGGCACGAGCGACGGCGGCGGTGATTCGCCGGGTGGGACCGGGGGCGGGACCGAGGCCAGCTCCGCCACGGTTGGCGACGACGACGGTGACAGCGGGACCGGCTCGTCACAGACGGGGGCGCTGCCTCCCGGCCAGACCTCCGCGGGTCAGGACGACACGGGAGGATGCGGCTGTACCCACCGCGGCCGCTGGGGTGCAGGAGGATCGCTGTGGCTGCTGGGTCTCGGTTTCATCGTGCGGCGCCGCCGAGCGAGGTGACCGCGCCCCCCTCGGATCCGCGTCGTCGGTGTGCCCCTCAACGGGTCCACACCACCCACACCGCGTAGGCGAGCATCCCCAACACCGCCACCAACAGCGGCAACAGCCACCGCGGCTGGGGTTGCACCGCCGCGGCTGGCTGCGAGGGTACCGGACGTCGCCGACGCTCGGCCTCGGCCGACCGCGTCCGGACGGACACACTGGGCTCCGAGTCCCGCTGCGATGCCCCAGGCCCCTGGTCCGCGACCACCTTGCGCTTGCGCGGCCGCTTGGATCCTTCGGCGGAGGGCTGCTGTTTGGTCCACGCCACCGTGTCCACCACGAACCGCGGCCCGGTGGGCGCCCCTCGCTCTGCGCCTTCCCGATCGCTCTCGGTCGGTGACCACGGCTCGGAATCGTCACCCTCGAAGGTCGGATCGCCGTCACCACCCTCGGTCGATGGACCTTCGTCGGAGCCGTCGTCTGCGTCTTCGATCGACGGATCCTGCTCGGCGCCCGTCACCGAGGGCTCCGGGCTGGGGCGGTGGGTGGCGTCCGCTCGGATCGGCTCACGCTCCTGCCGTGCCTGCACGCCATCTGCATCGCGTGCCGTCGTCGTCTCGGTACCCACGGCGTCACGCGGCACCACCTTCTTCTGGGCGCCCCGCACCTTGCCCG
>JAHZJA010000844.1 GCA_022601155.1 Deltaproteobacteria bacterium
CGTGCCTGTACCTCGGCGGCGGGGTGCAGCTCCTGCACCAGGCCCAGGCGCATCGCCTCGGTGCCGTCGAACTCACCCCCGGTCAGCAGCCATTGCATCGCGTTGCCCCAGCCGGCACGCTCCACGAAACGGATGGTCGCGCCGCCAAAGGGAAGCAAGCCCCGCTGGACCTCGAGCTGGGCGAAGCGGGTATCGGAGGCGGCCACGACGACGTCGGTCGCGAGCATCAGCTCGATGCCGATCGTGAAGCAGATCCCGTGCACGCCACACACGACGGGCTTGCGCCGCAGCGGAGGCAGCAGGCCGAGCGGATCGACCAACCCTTCGGTCGCGAACTGGTCGGTGATGGTGAACCGATCGAGCTGCAGCCCGGCGGTGAAGTGCGGGCCTTTGGCCAGCAGCACCGCGCACCACAGCCCGTCGTCGTTCTCGTAGGCCGTGTAGGCCTCCGCCAGCTGACCGAACATCTCCGGGGTGAAGGCGTTGTACTTGTGCGGGCGGTCGATGGTGATCGTCAGCACGCGCCCCTGCGTGCGCGTGACGATGCGACCCTCGGGGACGGCGGCGTCGGTCATCGCGGGCAGGATACCCGGGCGTGGCCCCGCCGGCGCAGGGACACGCGGGCTACGGCTCGAAGCCGTCGATGTGGATGATCCCCGCAAAGACCGCAGCAATCAGGGCCCCCACCAACAGCCACCCCAGGGGAGCGCAGCGATTGACGAGGACGAGCCACGACGGGCGGCGCTCGCCTTGCGGGCCTGGGGTGCGGGCGGAGACGAGCCATCCCATGGCGGCGGCCGTGCCGATGGGCGGCAGTAGCCACGGCGGCAGCGACGAGTCGATACCTCCGACCGACAGCATCATCGCCGCCCCCAGCGTGGCGAGCCCGGCCGTGATCCACCACAGGATCCCGAGCTTGCGCGAGGGGGTCGTGGGCATGCTCCATGCCCCCACGGCGTGGACGAACGCGACGAACAGGCTCAGGAATGTGGCCAGCAGCACCAGGCTCGCGCCCACGAGTCCGGTGCCGAGTCCGCTGAGGTCTGCCGAGGCGAGCATGAGGGCCGAAGTCGGGGCGTCGGCGCTAGGGACAGATGTACTGGCCGAGGTCGGTGAAGTCGTCTTGCATGAACGAGGTCCACTCGAGCGAGGGATCGAACGGATCACTGCCGTCGGTGTCCCCGGCCATCACCGCGCAGTTGCGGCGCAGCGTCTCGTTCTGGGTGCCCACGCCGCCCATGTTCCACTCGCCGGCCGGGTTGCCGCCGATCTGCCCGATCACGTCGAGCACGGTTGCACCGCAGATCAACTCGACCGAGTCGTTGCCGTTGAAGAAGGTTCCAGGGGCGAGCACGTCACAGTCGGTTGGGTCGCTGATGCCGTCGTCGCAGACCACCAGCACGTTGCCAGCGGGGAGTACCCCGCCGAGATTGACGGTGTTGCCGACGGTGACGTTCTCGTTGAAATAGAACTGCACCGCGCACGTGGCCAGGTCGGCGTCGGCACCGGGGGGGTTGTAGATCTCGACGGCCTTGCTGTTGCCGCTGCCCTCGACGTACTCGCTGAAGTACATCGGAGGGGGAGGAGGGGGGGCGCTGGAGTTCATCTGCCCGGCATCGGCCGCGGCGTAGCCGTCGGAGCTGCCTGCGGGGCCGCCGTCGCAGTAGGTGAACGTGGCCGCGCTGTCGCCCGTGAACCGGAACGCGAAGTCGTAGTTCCCCGGAGGGCTCGGCACCGAGATCGTGGCGGTGTACTCGTCGTTGTTGGCCTCGTAGTTCGGAGACGCCGGGCCGTAGCCGGGGTTGGCGAAGCCGGCGGTCCAGGTCCAGCCGGGATCGACGGCGGGGTCGGTGCCGTCGGGGCCGAATCCGGCGAAGCCGATCACCGAGGGCGCGGGGTCGTTGCCGCCCGATGTATCGGAGAGTCCGGCGACGAACAGACGACCGAACACCTCGACATCGGTGCCCTCGAACTCATCGATGAGCGTGGGGAACTGCAGCCGGCAAAAGTCGATCGAGACGTTGTTGGGACCGCCGCACGAGGGGTTGTCCGCCCCGGGGGTGCCGAAGTCGCCGTTGTAGCTGATGGAGCCCGGGCACCAGCTGGCGCCCATGTCGTTGGCGATCGCGTCGTATGCCGCGGGATCCAGGCTCATGCTCTGGCCGTTGGGGTCGGGGAACGTCGCGCCTCCGTCGTACTGCACCTGGTCGACCATCATGCCGTTGCACGACAGTCGAACCTCGTCGGAGCCGTTGTTGAGCCCGAAGTCGGCGCCCGGCCACTGGTAGTCGGGCACGAAGCCCTGGTCGCCCATGAAGTCGACCGAGAACACCCGGTACTCCATGGGCCCGATCGTCAGGTCGCCCTGCACGGTGAAGCCCGTGTCGGACATGTTGCCGTCGATGGTGCAGCTCCCCAGCTGGAACACGGTGCCCATCGTCGGGTTGTAGACCTCGAACCACTCGCCCTCGGTGTCGAGCAAGACCGACGGGTTTTGCATGATCTCGGTGATCACCACCTCGCCCGCGGTGGGCCAGGGGAGGCTGGTGCAGTTGGCGCTGTCGAATGCACAGCCGTCGTCGCAGGCCAGGCCGCCGCCGGTGAAGCCCATCCCCAGGTCGGCGCAGGTCTGGCCGCCCAGGTCGGCGCCGTCGCAGTCCTCCCCGGCGTCGACCACCGCGTTGCCGCAGGTGTTGCAGGCGGAGACGTCGAAGGTGCAATCGCCCGCGCACGCGAGGGTGCCGTCGACGAAGCCCATCCCTATGCTGTCGCAGGTCTGACCGCCCAGGTCGACGCCGTCGCAATCCTCCCCGGTCTCGACGGTTCGGTCGCCACACGTGGTGCATGCGGAGACGTCGAAGGTGCAGTCGCCAGCGCAGGCGAGCGCACCGTCGGTGAAGCCCATGCCCACGCTGTCGCAGGTCTGGCCGCCGAGGTCTTCGCCATCGCAGTCCTCGCGGTCGGCTTCGATCATGCCATCGCCGCACACGGGCGGTGGATCTCCAGAAGAGCTGGTTCCATCGGGGTCCCCCGACGAGCTGTCGACGGTGGCCGTGGTCTCCCCGGTGGAGTCCACGCCCGTGGTGCCATCGGTGTCCGCCTGCGTCGTGGCATCGGGCTCGGTATCGGTGGCCTCGGGATCGATCGTGGTGATCGTGGGGTCGCCGGTCGTCGACGAACCCCCGGTTGTTGTCGTGTCGCTGGGGACGGGCGGGAGATCCGTTCCGCAGGCGAGCAAGGGGAAGGTCAAGAGCAATGAGAAGCGAGCCGAACGATCCATCCGTAACCTCGTGGCGATTGCTTATCGCGCGGCGCATGGACCCGGCAAGCGTTCGTCGGCGCGGAGGCGCCGCAGTGAGGCGCGTCGGGGAAGCACGGTTGACAGCGGTTGGTGGCGCAAACCAGCGGCTCCGTTCCCCGTACGGGAGGCCGCGTACCCTCAATGCGCGCCAGCGAGTCGATGTTCGACCACCCACGAGACCGACCAGTTGTGACCCAGGCGTTTCCCGTCGTAGGTCTCGGGCAGCTCCACGACCTCACCGGGGAGGTCGACGATCTGCGGATCGGTGGGGAGATCGCGGAAGGCCCCGTCGAGCTCCTGGCGTGTGCGCCACTGGCGGAGGACGACATTGTCCGCGGGCGCGGGAGGCCCGGTGTAGTTGCAGCGTTCGTCGAGGCCGCCCATGCCCGCCAGCGGGGCCGCAATCGTGTCGACCTCGAGCCGGCCGTCGCGCTGATGACGAGACGCCACCATGGCCGCGATCACGCCGCCGTAGCTGTGCCCGACCAGCTCCACCCGCGACGGCATGGGTCCAGCGCGAAGCATCGCGTCCATGGCTTCGATCAGCGTGTCGGCGGCAGGCCCCGGGCACTGCGTCCAGTCCCAGCGAAAGAAGTAGACCCGCGCGCCCGCGTCTCCCAGCATCCGCAGCGGCTGGACCCACTCGTAGCCCTTGCTCTCGAACCCGTGGACTCCGATCACCACCCGGGGGGGATCGGGATGCGTCGTGTCGAGTCGGTGAAGGCCCAGCGGCGCGTCCATCAGCCGCAGCCCGGACGCCTTGACGTCGTCTTCGGCCGCCATCTGCACGAGCGTGGGAACCGACTTCGTCGCGCGTTCGCAGGCACCGAGGGCGAGTGCCACGCCCAGCGCCCACGCCAGCCGGCCTCGGCGCGAGCCTTGGGAGGTGCGGAGTTGGAGGCGTGCAGACATCGCGCAACTCTAGCGTAGGCGGGCCACGTCGACGATCGCCGCGGCGTCTTGCGTTGGACGTGGGATGTCACCCACGATCAGTCCGTGTCGTCCGCTACTCCCCCGACGCCGCAGCTGCCCGAGCGCTTCGGCGAGGTGGAGCCGTTGGGGCACGGTGGGCAGGTGCGCACAGTGGCGGCGTTCGATCGCGAGCATGACCGACGGGTGGTCATCAAGGTGCTCGACGTGAGCGACGCCGCCGACTGGAAGGTGTTCGACCGGTTCGAACGCGAGTGCACCGTGCTCCGCTCGCTCGACCATCCCGGTGTGCCCACCTACCGCGAGCACCTGCGCGACGATGATGCCGGTCGCTGTTTGCTGGTGATGGATCGGGTGGAGGGTGAGTCGCTCGCCACCGATCTGGCGCAGGGTCGGCGCCGCACCGAGGCACAGCTGCTCGCGCTACTGGAGGGACTGCTGGAGGTGCTCGAGTACTTGCAC
>JAHZJA010000845.1 GCA_022601155.1 Deltaproteobacteria bacterium
ACCGGAGCGACCGAGCGGCGCAAGGGACGTTTCGAGGAGGCGCAGGGTGGCACGCTGTTTCTCGATGAGATCGGTGAGATCGACAAGAGCACGCAGGTGAAACTACTTCGCGCATTGGGCGAGCGCACCATCGAACGGGTCGGTGGCAATCAACCGATCAAGGTCGATGTGCGGGTGGTGGCGGCGACCAATCGAAACCTGGCCGCGATGGTGGCCGAGGGGCAGTTTCGCGTGGACCTCTACCACCGGATTCGGCAGATCGAGCTCGCGCTGCCGCCCCTGCGCGAGCGCGAGGAGGACATCCCACTGCTCGCCGAGCGGTTTCTGGCCGACTTCCGGGCCACGTACGACAGGCGCATCGAGCTGGACGACTCGGCCGTCGAGCTGCTGCGGGGCCTCTACTGGGAGGGCAACGTTCGCCAGCTTCGGCAGACGATCGAGCGCCTCGCGTTCCTCGTGGAGGGCGAGACCATCAGGGCGGAGCACCTGCGGGCGTTTGGCGACGACCAGGTCGCGGGGATGGCCGCGACGCTCTCGCAACATGCGAAGCGGTGGCTGAGCCTTCCGTTTCGGCAGGCCACCGACGAGTTTCAGAAGGTCTACTTCCAGGCGTTGCTCCAAGCGACGGGCGGTGACCTGGACGAAATCGCCCGTCGGTCTGGCTACACGCGCAAGGGTCTGCAGGGTGTGGGCCGGCGGCTCGACCTGCCGCTGGGCGGGGCCGATCGCGGATAGCGCGAGCTGGCGGAGAGTTAGCTGCAGCACGTGCCCGGCTACAGCAGCACGAAGCGTGCCACTACGCCCCCCTCGTGATTTCAGGGCGGGCATGGTCGAACGCGGGGAACGCGGGAAGTCACTTCCGGAAGTGACTTCCCGAGGTCGCGATCGCGGGGTGGTCGACGAACGTCACGAACGGGCCGCATCCAACCGGGGAGCCAGATGCGCGGCCCCACCCGGTTGCGGCAGGATGACACCGTGGCCGACCCGCCCCGCAGCGTACGAGTCTTCATCTCGTACAGCCACGACACCGACGAGTATTGCGATCGAGTCGCCGCGTTGGCCGATCGTCTCCGTGCCGAGGGGGTCGACGCCTGGATCGATCAGTATGAACCGCACCCAGCCCAGGGGTGGCGGCAGTGGATGCAAGAGCAGATCGAACAGGCGGACTACGTGCTCTTGGTGTGTACGTCGACCTACTGTCGAAGGTTCGAGGGCAAGGATGACGTCCCAGATCGCGGCAAGGGAGTGACCTGGGAGGCGCGCATCGTCCAGCAATTCCTCTACGATGCACGAGGCCACAACGACAAGGCGATCGCGGTCCTGTTCGACGATGGAAACGAGCAGGACATCCCGCTCGTGCTTCGCGACTACGCACACCATCGTGTCTTCAGGGACTACGACGGGCTGTACTTTCGGCTGACCCAGCAGGAGATCCCGCTGCCACCACTGGGTCCGCTTCGCCGTCGCGGGACAGGCCGCCCCCGTCCGCCGCTCGGACAGGACATCGTGCCCTCCGAGGACGAAGCGGACTCACTACCCCCGATGGGTCGTGCGCAGCACTCCGACGACTTCGAGGACTACATCCGGCACGCTCGCGCGGAGCACCGGGACATCCCGTTGCTCGGCTTCAAAGAGCGGGTCGCAGTCGCCATCGGTCTCGAGGACCTGCACGTCCCGGTCGACGTAGTGCTCGACCACGGCCCGCGCGGACGGGTGGTCCACAACAACGCTCACCTCGCACAGCAACATGAGGCGCCAGGCTTGGACTGCAGGCGGACGTCGCTGGCTCAAGCCTTCGGTGTGGCTCGCAAGGTGGGCAGGCGCGGCCTGGTGCTGCTGGGCGATCCGGGCTCGGGGAAGACGACCCAGCTCAAGCGGATGCTGCTGCAGATGACCTCGGAAGAGGAGGGCGCAGGCCCTGCGGCGCTGGGGTTGCCCGCCGACACGCTCCCGGTGTTCCTGCCGCTGCGCAAGCTCAAGCAAGCCCGTACCGCAGGGTCCTCGATCCGGGATGACCTCGATCTGCCCGAGTTCATGCAGCGGGTCATCACGGGTCCGGTACCATGGGCGCCCGACGACCTGGCGCTGCGTCTGCTGAAGCATCGCCGCTTGCTGCTGCTCGTCGACGGACTCGACGAGGTGGCCGACGAGACCGAGCGCCGGATCGTGTCGCGGTGGATCGGAGACGTGCTCCGCCACTCACCCGACAGCCATGTGCTCGTGAGCTGCCGCTACGCGGGCTACACCGAGGATGTTCAGCTCGACAACCAGTTCCTCGAAGTGCACCTGCGCCCACTGGACGATGAGCAAGTGACCGCCTTCGTGGAGAATTGGTACCGCGTGGTCGAGGCGCGCGAGGCCGAGCTGCGCGAGGAGACGGCAGCTCTCGGGAGTGCGGAGGCACTGCTACAAGAACTCCGCTCTTCGGACTTTCGTGGTGAGGCCCAGCTGTACACGCTGGGCACCAATCCGCTCCTGCTCACCGCACTATGCCTGGTCCACCGTCGGCAAGGTCACCTGCCACGTGGGCGTGCGGCGCTCTATCACGAGTGCACCACGGTGCTGTTGGAGAGCTGGCGCGAGCGACAGGTGCCCGGCATACACGTCCTGAGCGCGGAGCACTCGCGGCAGGTGCTCCAGCCCGTCGCGCTGTGGTTGCACGGGGAGGACGAGCGGACCCAGGCATCGGCCGACGAGCTCCGTGGGTCCGTGTGCAAGGGGTTTGCCGCGATCGGTGCCTCCACCGAGGATCCCGACGCGTTCTTGCAGCGCATTCGCGATGAGAGCGGGCTGCTGACGGGGTGGGGCCCCGACCGCTACGGCTTCATGCATCTGGGCTTGCAGGAGTACCTGGCCGCGCTCGAGCTGGCGCGTGGTCTGGGGGCCGCGGAGGCGTTGGCTCGGGTGGCGGAGCAGTTCGGTCAGACGTGGTGGCAGGAGGTGATTCTGCTGATGTTGGCCCGAAGCGACGAGGCCGCGTTCCAGCGTTTCATGGGGCTGGTGGTGAAACGACCCGAGTTCCCGACCTGGGCACGCTCGGCGATGATGCAGCGGGTGCTCGCCGACCCGAAACCCGCGATGGCCAAGCCGTTCGCTGCGCTGCTGCGGGCCAAAGGTAAGCGCTTGGCCGCGAGCCAGCGGGCCGCGGCGGAGCTGTTGGGGCGTCGGATTCCGTCGGCGCTCGACGAGCTGGCGACTGTGTTCGACGGGCATCCTGCCGACGGGGTGCGGGCGTGGTGGCGGCGCTGGCAGGCGCTCGAAGGCCGCGGTATCGAGTCCTTCGTCGCGCCGCGAGGTGGTGTGGAGCTGGTGCGAATTCCGGGGGGCAAGTTCCTGATGGGCTCGCCCGAGGGCGATGAGCTGGCGAACAACGACGAGCAACCGCAGGACGAGGTGACGCTCGACTCCTTCTACCTGGCGCGGACGCCCGTCACGAACGCGCAGTACGGCGAGTACCTCAAGGCCAATCCCGACGCTCGACAGCCCGCATATTGGGGCAACGTCGAGTACAACCCACCGGAGCAGCCGGTGGTGGGCGTGTCGTGGGACGAGGCGATGGCGTACTGCGAG
>JAHZJA010000846.1 GCA_022601155.1 Deltaproteobacteria bacterium
CGTGGAAGCCGGGACCGTCCCTCATGACTTCTCGTCCTATTGTGAGGCCATCTTCAGGGAGCGGCGGTGCGCAGATTCGATCCAGGTCGCCCACATGAGCGCCTACCTGCGCCGCAACAGCTGAGCACGCCCGGCTCGGGCGCGCCGCCCAAGCGCGGGCCACCCTCCAATTGCGAGCGCCACGGCCTGAGCACAGACCGTGGCGCAAACGCAGGGTCGGCGATGGGCTCAGCCCTCGACGTCCAGCGACTCCGAGACGATGCCCGTGAGGCAGTCGATTGCGGCGGAGAAGTCCTCGTCGCAGATCGACTCGATGCAGCAGCGCACGTTCTCGACGCCCTTGTCGTCGGTGTAGTTCAGGCTCTCGCAGACCTCGCGGATGCGGACCGGGGGAACGGCCTGGCCGGTGAAATCACCCACCTGGTCGGTACCGGTGCAGCCGGGCCCGATGTCGCCGAACTCGAAGATCTTGTTCTCGGCGCGACGTCCGGCCTCCCACTCGTCGGGCAGGATGTCGCCCGCCGGGTAGGGGAAGTCGATCCACGTGCGGTGGACCAGGTCGACCGCACCGCCCGCGATGGGCTCGAACGGGGGCTCGGGGTTGTGAGCCACGACCTCGGGCACTCCGAGCACGCCGAGCATCACGACCTCTTTGTTGCGCTGCTCGGTGAGGTACTCGAAGTAGTCGATGTAGCGCGACACGGGATGCAGCGCGTCGTTGTCCTGCGAGGCGCAGTCCTCGTAGATCCCGTCGTTGTTCTCGTCGATGCAGCTGACGCCTGCGTTGAAGCAGATCGCCGACGTCGCCTGGGGCACCGGGTCGCCGAACTCGTCCACAACCTCGGGGTTGGGGTTCCAGTACAGCGGGTTGTTGACGTCGGTGAAGAAGCTGTAGCCGCCGGGTGCGGCAACCGAGCAGTCCATCTCGTCGGTGATGAGCGCAACCGCCAAGATCGCGTCGTCCCGCAAGAAGCCGCGCTCGGTGTCGGCCCACTCGGGCTGCTCGTCGCAGTACGGCTGCTCGGGGTCGTTCCAGCACGCCCCCTCGTTGATGGCCTGGAGCATCGTCTCCAGCGGAGCCTCGTAGCCGCAGCCGTCGATGCCCTGGGGACCGATGCACGACAGCGCCGCGCCGACGTCGTTGTTGGGGACGTTGGAGCCGTTGAGGTGGAAGTTGATGAAGTGATCGCCGGGCGCCACGTCGGCCGGGCAGTTCTCCGTGCACGCCTCGGTGATGATCACCGGGTCGTCGGGATCGAGACCGGAGAACCGATTGATCCGCGCGTTGCAGCCCTGGTAGACGGGCGCGCCCTTGCGGGGGATGTAGTCGGCCTTTTGGAACGCCGTGCACAGCGGGTGACCGAAGTCGGTCGTGGTCACCATGATGTTGACGTTGGGGTTGACCATGACCCCGTTGCGGTCCTGCAGGGTCTGAAGCGCGTCGACGAGCTCTTGGAAGTTGCGCGCGAGGTTGAGCTGCTCCTCGCCCATCGTTCCCGAGTTGTCGATGACGAACAGCAGGTCGATCAGGTCGCAAGTACCGTCGGTGACACAGATCAGGACGTCGTCGGTGTCATTGGGATTATTGCTGTCCAGCTTCACCATGCCGGTCGAGTCATCCTCGACCGCATCCGACGAACTCTCGGCGATGCCAGTGGTCAGCATCCCGGTGGTCGTGGTGTCGGCAGGCAACGTGGTGTCGTCGCCGCAAGCGACGATAACCGCCCCGCTCACTCCCCACGCGACGAGGGCCATCCCCAAGGTGTCAAGCTTTCGCATCTTCATGGTGTCCCGTCTTCCGTTCGTGCAGGCGCAGGGCCTGGGAGAGAGTCGATCCACGCAAGCGTTTGGCGCTCACCCCCCAAATCCCAGGACAGTTTTGCAAATCGCAGGGTGAACAAGCAAGCATCGTTCAATACCGATTCGTCCGGTGCCGAGCCCGCGCGGGGCCTTTGGCCCACCCTTCCCCACCTGCCCGTGAGCTGAACCACGGCAGGGGGCAAAGATACCCGAGCCGATCGCGACGACCCGCTGTCGTGGAGCGCCTGACGTTCGAAATGCAAGGAGACGAGCCGCAACCGCTGCGACCCGTCTCCAACTGCGACAACAAGGTTGGCAGAACTTCAGCCCGGGGGCTGGATGTTCTCCTGGATGATCCCCGTCAGGCACCGAAGGGCGGCGCTGAAGTCCTCGTCGCAGATCGACTCCATGCAGCAAAGGACCTTGTCGTCGGTGTTGAGAGCCTCACAGACCTCTTTGACGCGCACCGGGGGAATTGCCTGACCGGTGAAAGCCCCCAGCGAGTCGGTGCCCGTGCAGCCAGGTCCGATGCCGAAGTCGAACTGCTTGTCGGCCGCGTTGACGTTGTTGCCGAACTCCTCGGGCAGGATGTCGCCCAACGGATACTGCCCGTCGCGCCAGTTGCGGTACTCGAGATCGAACACGCCGCCTGCGGTGGGCTCGAACGGCGGGTCGGGGTTGTGATCGGTGACCAAGGGAATCCCGACGATCCCCAGCATGATGACCTCTTTGCCCTGGTTCTCCCGCAGCTCCTCGATGAGGTAGTCGGTGTAGCGCCAGGTCGGCTGCATCAGCTCCTCGGGGCGGGAGTGACACTCGGAGAACACCCCGTCGACGTCGGGCCCGGTGCACTCGACACCCGCGTTCCAACAGATGGCCGAGCTCTGCTCTGGATCTCCACTGTCCGGATCGGTGTTCTGGTAGGCCACGTCGTCCATGATGGAGTACTCCTTCACAGAACAATCGGCCTCGTCGGTGATGACGGCCAGGGCCAGCAACGCCCCGTCACGCAGGAACGGCGTCGGGTTGGGGTTGTCGTCGTCGGGCCCGTCGTTCCACACCGCCTTCGGGTTGAGCGCCTGGAGCATCGTCTCCAGCGGCGACTCGTAGCCGCAGCCGTTGACCCCCTGGGGGCCCACACACGCCAGCGCCTGGGCCACGGGCGAGTCGGGCACGCCGTCGCCGTTGATGTCGGTGGGCACCACCGAGTCGGGGATGTTGTCCGAGTCGTTGTCGAACGCGATGTAGTAGTCGTTGTCGGGCTCGACCGGGACCGGGCACGTGTTGTTGCACGCCTCGGGCAGCGACTGGCCGAACAGATCGGTGAAGTCGTCGATGCGAGTGGTGCACGCCGAGGTCACCGGCGCACCCTTGAGCGGCGTGTAGCCGGGCGGGTGGAACGGCGTGCACA
>JAHZJA010000847.1 GCA_022601155.1 Deltaproteobacteria bacterium
AGGTCCGCGGCGCCCTGGGCAGCGTGACCAACGACGCCAAGGGACTCATCCGCACCATTCGCGGCGTGGGCTACGTGCTCAGCGACGAGGCCGAGGCATGAGCACCGCCGTCCCGGCCGTCACCCGGCGGCGGCGTGGCGGCCTGTTCGCCCGAATCTTCATCACGTTCGTCGTCGCGGCCATCGCCTCGGCCATCGTGGCGGGGCTGGCTGGCTTCACCTTTGCCACCCGGTTCTCGGCGCAGTGGGTCGCCGAGGTGGAGGAGCAGCTCGAGGACTATGGTCCGCGGTTCCAAGCCGCGGTGGGCGACCCCCTCGCGTTGCAGGAGCTGACGCAGGAGCTGGGCGAGCAGGTGGACGCGACCGTCGGCGTGTTCGGTCCTGGTGGGCGCAAGGTCGCCGGTGAGGGCCCTGCCCGCCTCCCCCGAGGGCATCGCCGACGCCATAATCCACAGCGCCGGGGCAAGGGCAGGCCCCAACGCACGGGCAAGCCGCGGGTGCTCCCCGGCAGTCGTATGGAGCCCCCCGTGGTCGTGTACGGCCTGTCCGACCCCGTGACGGGAAAGCCTGCGGTGCGGCTGGGCATCGTGCCGCGCCCCGGCTTTCGCTTGTTCATCCCCATCATTGCGCTGTCGCTCATGCTGCCCGTGTTGGGCGGCGGTGCGTGGGTCGTCAGTCGATCGCTCGCTCGTCGGCTCGCGCAGATCGAGGGCAGCGCCGACCGCATCGCGCGGGGCGACCTGCACCACCGGATCGCCCTGCCCGAGGGCGCGCCCCGTGACGAGCTCGATCAGATGGGCGCGGCGTTCAACGAGATGGCGGACAAGGTCGAGGCCCTGCTCCAAGGCCAGCGGACGCTGCTCGCCAACGTCTCCCACGAGCTGCGCACCCCGATCGCTCGGATGAAGGTGCTGATCGAGATCCTCCAAGACCGTGTCACGACGCTGCGCGACCGCGGCGACGAGTCTCGCCCGGTCCAGCGGCTCGACAAGGGCCTGGTCGATCTGGGCATCGACATCACCGAGGTGGAAACGCTGATCTCCGATCTGCTCACGTCCGGGCGACTGGAGCTTCGGCACGGCGCCGCGGCGACGCTCCAGACCACCAGCATCGACGTCCATGCCCTGCTGTCGCGGGTCGCCGCCAAGGCGGACGCCAGGGTCGAGCTCGACGGGCAGCCGCAGCTGGTTGCCGACGAGCTGCTGCTGGAGCGGCTGCTGTCCAACCTGCTCGCCAACGCCAGACGAGCCTGCCCCGACGGCAGGCTGTCGGTGCACGCCAAGCCCGACGGCGACATGACCGAGCTGGCCGTTGCCGACGAAGGTCCGGGGGTCGACCCGGAACATCGCGAGACGATCTTCGAGCCGTTCACCCGGCTCGACCAAGCCCGCGACCGCGATCGCGGCGGCGTGGGGCTGGGGCTGTACCTGTGTCGTCAGATCTGTCTGTCGCACGGCGGGACGATCGTCGTCACCGATCGCCCCGACGGAGCCTCGGGCGCGTACTTCGTGGTGCGACTGCCCGCCCGCGGCCCCCAGGCTTGAGTGCCCGTGAACCGACAGCGGGGCCCGACGCTCACCGAGCGTCAGGCAGGGCCACCCGGGCACGAGCAACCGCCGGCGCACGGATCGACCACCGGCTCCTCGTCGTAGTACGAGCACGCATCTTGGCAGTCGGCCATGGTGGTGTCGACGAAGCTGGCCAGCAGGTTCTGGGCCATGCCACAGCCTCCCGCCGCGGCCGCGACGGCCTGCCCGCAGGCAGTCCCAACCGATCCCAAGCACACCCCCGCGGCAACCACCGACAACGAGATGCACGCGACGCTCACAGACAGAGCCCCGAGGTGCGACAGGTAGCACGACAGGCAGCTGCGCGTACGAAAGCGCAGCCCGTCGACCGTCGTCAGCGCCTCGTCCAGCGCCGGCGCGATCTCACCATAGCGGCCGAGCGATTGCACGAGTCGATCGAGCATCGGATGCGGGCCCTCCATCGTCCCGACCGCGACGAACTCGTCGGCGGGTGCGCCGGGGAAGCCCAGCACCTGGACGTTGGTGGGATCGCTGGGCGTCGTGCGAATCGCCACCACGCGCCCGTCGAGCTCGGCGTCCAACTCCACCCACGCCTGCCCGTCCTTGCCCGTGACCATCCGAACGTGCCCCTCGAACGAGACATCCTCGTCGTCGAGCGCGATCTGGAACCATGGATTCCCGTCGGGGTCCACATGCTGGCGGGCGGACAGCCGCGAGACCTCGCGGTCGTGGTCGTCGTAGCCCTGTAGCCACAGGCTGCGCTCGTCTTCGGGGTCGACCCGAACCGTATAGTAGCTGCGGCCAGCATCGCGTTCGGGAGCATCGATGACGACCAGCGCATCGGCGAGCTCGGCGTCGTCGGCCTGGTCGGCCTGGATCCGTTGGGGTTCATCACCATCCTCGGTGATCGCGATGCAGTTGGTCAGCATGGTGGCGCCGATGAGCACGGCGAAGATCGGTCGATTGGCAGTCATCATCACATCCCTTCGCTGGGCCCCGCGTCAGAGGCCACAGTCGCAGCGGTGGAGTCACCACCCCGCTCGATCGATTGCAGGCGTTTTTGGGAATCGATTGGCGGGAGTCGGCACTCTAGGAGGTTGCGCGCCAACGCTGACCGCTGGCGTCCAGGAGAAAAACCGTGAAGATGCACCGGATGTTTGCCATCGCGCTGTTGGGCGCCGCCTCCTTCAACTGTTCTGCCGCCGACGAGGGAGCCCTGCGCTCCGACGACTCGCTGAACGCCATAGACGACGAGGCCGTCGCCGACGACGTGGTCGCGGTGTTCGACGCCGACCCCGGCGACGCGACCCACCAGTACTTCGAGCTGCGGTACGTCGACGACGGCGGCACCGTCGAGTTGCGCGGCTACGGTGAAGACGGGCAGCTGTCGCGCGCCACGATGCGCCCGATGTTCGACCCGGACGGCCGCCCCTGGATGCGGCTGTCGATCGAGGACGAGCAGGTCGCGTTCGAGGGTCACATTCGGATGCTGTCCACCGAGGCGGGGCGCGAG
>JAHZJA010000848.1 GCA_022601155.1 Deltaproteobacteria bacterium
CATCCCCGTCTCGGCCGAGCGCAGGCGGGCCACGGCCCGGATCTGGGCCCGAAACGTCGTCTCCCCAAACCAGCCGTAGTTGGCCGGATTGAGCAGGACGTGGGCCCCCTGCTCGCGAAGCTCCCGGCAACGCTTGGCGAACGCGAGCTCGAAGTCCTCGGGGCGCTCGCGAAAGCGCAGCGCGATCTCGCGGTAGCTCGGGTCGAACTTCAAGGCGAGGTCGGTGGTCAACATCATCGGCGCGTGCCGCTTGGAGGGGACGTGGGCGTCGGGAACCATGCTCGATGCCTTGCCGTCCTTGGGCTTCCACTGCGTGGCGCCGCCTGGGCTCTGGGTCTGCTCCCACTCGAAGCCGAACAGGTTGTCGAGGAACTGCGTGCTCCACTCGGTCGGAGTCATGGTCCAGGCACCCTCGAGCCCGCTGGTCACGGTGTCTTCCGCGTTGCCCTTGCCGCACTCGTTGTTCCAGCCCATGCCTTGCTCTGCCACGCCTTCGGCCGCGGGCTCCGAGCCCACGCACTTCGATGGCTCGTGGGCGCCGTGGGCCTTGCCGAACGTGTGGCCGCCCGCGATCAGTGCGACGGTCTCCTCGTCGTTCATCGCCATGCGGCCGAACGTCTCGCGAATGTCCTTGGCGGCAGCCACGGGGTCGGGCTTGCCGTTGGGACCCTCCGGGTTGACGTAGATCAGCCCCATCTGCACGGCGCCGAGGGGTTTGTGCAGCGAGCCGCCCCCATGATGGCGCTGGTCGCCGAGCATCTGCTTCTCTGGGCCCCAGTACACCAGCTCGGGTGTCCACTCGTCTTCACGTCCGCCCGCAAAGCCCAGCGTCTCGAAACCCCTGGACTCCATGGCGACGGTGCCGGTGAGGACCATGAGGTCGGCCCACGAGATCTTGTGGCCGTACTTCTTCTTGACCGGCCACAGGAGTCGCCGAGCCTTGTCGAGGTTGGTGTTGTCGGGCCAGCTGTTGAGCGGCTCGAAGCGCTGCTGCCCTCCGTTGGCGCCTCCGCGTCCATCGGTCACGCGGTACGTCCCGGCGCTGTGCCACGCCATGCGGATGAACAACGGGCCGTAGTTGCCGTAGTCGGCAGGCCACCAGTCTTGCGAGGTGGTCAGAACCTGGCCGATGTCCTTGCGGACGGCATCGAGGTCGAGCGACGCGAACTCCTTGGCGTAGTCGAAGTGGTGGCCGAGCGGATTGGACCGCGCCTCGTTGCGGCGCAGGGGGTCGAGGTTGAGCGACTCCGGCCACCACTGCGCGTTGGGTCTCGCTTGTTCGGGGCGCAGGTCGTGTTCGTGCCCGGAAGCACCGTCGCTCGATGCAACGACACCGGGGACGGCGGCACTGGTCGCGGGCGTTGCTGCACACGCGGTGAGCAGCGTCAGGGACATCGAAGCGGCGATCGACAGAAGCGGAGGGGCGGATGGCAACCGAGTCATGTGCCCTGGTTGAGCAGATTTCGGTCCGCAAAAAACATCAATAAAATCAGTAATCAAGACCAAGTTTCAACGTCATATCGTTGTATTAGTCAACGATTTGAAGTTGATGAAACGTCATTTCGTTGTTCGTTTAGACCGCCGTCGAACCCGCACGGATCGCTGGCGCCCTCTGCGACGGACGCATGCAGAGCGGCTGCGGCTGACATGAGCGAAGCGAGCTCGCGACACCGGCGAGCGCCGAGCCGTAGTGCGTGGGAGGACGGGCATTCCAACCCTCGACGCGGATGCATCACTCCAAATCGTGGGCGGGCTCGGAGTGTGATGCGGACGAGGTGTCGTCCAGGTCGCTCCTAGGGTGATCACGGGCCGCCGCTCGTGCAGCCGTCGGCATACCCGCTCGAAATCGGACGGCGCTCTTTCTACGGGGGTCGTGCTCGCGATTCACCATCGGCGCAAGAAAACCCAGGTGAGGATTCGACGACGCCATTGGTGATCATGAGGGGCTCGTCCCGGACCACCCCGTGCATGACGACAGCCCCCTTTCGTTCTGTCCTGCTCGGGGCGGTGCCACTGTTGGTCGCCCTGAGCTCGAACACCGCCGAGGCCATATCCCAGGTCCATCCGCAGGTCGCCGCCTCGACGATCCACTACCAGTGGGTCACGGTTCCGGCATTCTCCGAGTACAGCTGGGAGACCACCGAACTTAGTCCGGGCGCCGACACGGTGATGCACCTGTGGGACTGGGGGACCGGGACGGAGCAGGCCTACAACGACGACTACCAGGGGCTGCGGTCCCGCGTCAGCTTCTCCAACGACACCGGCTTCGACCGCCAGTTGCTGCTGGTGGTGCGCTCGTACTCGACCGCCAGCCAGGGCACCGCGCGGCTGCTGGTCAACGGCTACACCCTCGCGTCGCAGATCCCCGTGGGAGGTACGCACATCGACGTGGAGAACGACCCCGGCTATCAGCACGAGACAGCCCAGGCCCCCGGGGGGGCGACATCTCCATACTTGCTCGCGCTCAGCCCATCGCGGCACCTGGTCGACATCGACTTCACCAGCGGGGTTGGCTATCAGGCCCGGGTCGAGCACTCCAGCACCTGGCGGGTGGTGGTGGGCACCACCTTCGGTAGCGGGCCGGTCAACCTCTATAGCAACGACGTCGAGGCCGACAACGACGGTGACGGCCTTGGGATCGGGCTCGAGTACGACCTGGGTACTTGTGATGTCGCGGCATGGGCTCACTGCAGCGACGTCCACAACCTCCAGGACACCGATCGCGACGGGTTGTCCGACTCGGCCGAGGTCTTCGGCATCGACGATGGCTGGTATCCGCAGCACCTGGCCGCCTGGGGGGCCGACCCGCGGCACAAGGACGTGTTCGTGGAGCTGGACTGGAGCGCAGATTTCCCGGGCCAGCCGTTCACCGCGGCCGATGCCGAGGCGGCACAAGCCATCTTCGACGAGGGGGCGGCAGCCGATCTGGTCAACCCCGATGGCATCGATGGGGTGCGGCTTCATCTCGACACCGGGGTTGCCCCCTCCAACCCCAGCCTGGCGACGCTGGTGGGCGACTGGGGGGGCGCCGGATCGGTCCCCGCGGGAACGAGCTACAAGACCGCCCCCACCCAGTACCGGGCCTTGGTTCGCAGTGGTGTGTTTCGCTATGGCCTCCTCAACCCCGGCAATGGCGGCGGCCAGGCCAAGGGCTCCCCTACGGACCGCTTCAACTGGGGCGTGACGATGAGTAACCGCTACGTCGTCACCTTCGCCCACGAACTGGGCCATGCCTTGGGGGTCGACCACTGGGGTCACGACCAATGGGGCAAGGCCAACGGCAAGGCCAACTACCAGAGTCTGATGAGCTACACGTACTCGCAGCCGCACTTCTCCCAGGGCAGCAGCGAGGTGATCCTCGATCCGTCGTTCGTGCACGAGCAGGCGGGGATCGGGGCCGACGCGACCTTGCTGAGCCAGTCCCCGTACGACCGCGAGATTGGCATGAACGACGAGGTCGACTGGGACTTCGACGGGACGTTCGCGGGCGGAGGCTTCGTGTCGACTCGGGGCCCGGTGACCTACGCGACAGGGGCCAGCACCAACGCGCTCGACAAGAACCGACAGGACCTGCACACCGACACGGACCTGGCCGCAACCACGCCGTCGCTGGTGCGGGGACCAGGGGGACGACTGTACGCGTTCTACGTCGACGACGGCCGGATCTTCTACCGCCACGGACTGATGAACGGTGACCGGTGGAAGGGCTCGTGCCCGGGGGGAGACGAGCTCGGTGATGCGTGCACCACATGGAGCAGCGCGATCGAGGTCCCTACCGAGACCGACGCTCGAGGCGTGACCGCGTTGGGCGGCGAGGAGCAGGTACTGCTCGCCTTTCGCACCGAGTACGACAGCCTGCGGACCATCGTGACCAACGGCGCGACGGGCGGGGGAACGCTGACCGACTGGGGCGCAGAGACCTATCAGGGCGTGTACACCGACAAGGAACCCGAGGTCGACTGGATGCGCGTCGAGCCGGAGTCGTTCGACGGCTACGACAAGCTCATCGGGTTGTTCTACCGAGAAAAACAAAGTGGTGAGTACCGCTGGATGACGATGACGCACCCCGGGGCCGAGTCCGCGACCAGCCAGGGGCCCATGCGAGACCTGTCCGGTGGCTTGCTGCACGGTACGCAGAGCCCCACGTTCACCGCCTGGCCCTACGACCCGATGACCACCGATGCGGGCACGATCTGCGGAGCCATTACCGACGTCGAGGGCAAGGTTGGCTTCTACTGCTACGACCGGCTCGCCAATCGCTTCGCGGATCTGTCGTGGAGTGCGTTCCCCACCGCGACCAAGCCCATCAGCGCGGGCAAGCCTGGGCTCGCTTTTCGCAGCTATCGCTCGTGGATCGGATTGCCTCAGTCCGGTCATGTCGAGCGCGGCGCGATGTGGCTGAGCGTCGTGGTCGCTCACCCCAAGTGGGACTACGTCAACGTATGGATCTCCGATCCGGTGAGCGACGCAGGAGGCGAGTCACTGTCCGAGATCTACTTTCCCGCCGAGCGAAGGGGGAAGTTTGGGAGCGTCTGGACCAACGCCGTCGATGGCTCGGGCCTGGCGCTCTATGACGACGCGGAGCTGGGATCGATGAAGGCTCTGTGGCTGTCGGACGAGATCAACGATGAGGACG
Organism: Deltaproteobacteria bacterium; assembly: GCA_022601155.1. Classification (GTDB taxonomy): domain Bacteria; phylum Myxococcota_A; class Polyangia; order Nannocystales; family Nannocystaceae; genus Paraliomyxa. The sequence goes on from JAHZJA010000848.1 coordinate 4,637, forward strand.
CTGACCCCGAGGAAGACAGCGACATGGTCCGGTTCCAGCCGTTCGCCGACGGGACGTTCCGTGCGCAGCTGACCGATGGCAACGATTTCCAGGTGATGGAGCGCGGAATCTGTCGCGGCCTGGCCAGCTCCAGCTACTGCGGCCCTTCCTCGTTCGGGCTCGACTGATGTCCACGCTCATCTCACTGCATCTACGCCACAGGTTCATCATGCAATCCAATCGAATCCCCGCTCTTTGTTCTTCGCTGCTCGCGGCGGTCATCGCCTGCACCCCGACCGGTGAAGAGGGTCCGTTGCCGCAGCCGGAGACACTGGCCCAACTCGACACCCTGCCGGCCGAGCACCTCGGCGCGGACATGCCAGCTGCCGACTTCGGTCGAGTCGAGCCCCTCGCGACCCCCGAACCGGACCCCGAGGGGCTCGCAGGGTGCCACCAACCGCCGGACGAGGCCGTGGCCGACTCCGCGGACCAGCCCCGGGCACCCGGGGTCAATGACCCACGCTACCGCGTGATCGAAGATCAGGTGCAGGCTTCGAGAGACGCTCCTACGGACCCCTCGTCCGAGCCCTTCGCCCCGCCGCCTCCGGTGAGGCCGGAGGTCCTGGCTGCGCAGTCCCGGTACCTCGCCGAGATGGCGAAGGCGGATGTCGACGGCGGCGTCACGGCGGAGGCGCGGGCCGATCGCAAGTCCGAGATCATGGGCTCGCTGTAGTCGCGGTGGTCACGGGTGCTCCGCGCGATTTGAGCGGAGCACGGCCGAACCGGGGGGAGACCGGTCGTCTCCGCTCCCGCGTTCGGCCTCACTGGTCGAGGCGCTTGGGTGCGCGCCGTGGCTCAGCGAGACGACCTCACCGTGTGGGTCGCGAGCCACTGCTCGGCCCTGGGCGCCCCGTCGTCACCGGCCGCCCCCGCGGCCTCGAAGTCCTTCAGTGCCTCCTGCACCAAGGCCTCGGCGCGCGCTCGGTCGCGTCCGGCCCCTTCGAGCGCCCACAGCGTCTCGGCCAGTACCAGGCTGGCTTCGGCGCGCTGTTCGGCGGGGATGTCCGACTGCTGACAGCGGTGCCAGGCCTGCTCCGCCAGCGGCAGCGCCTCCTGGGCGCGATCGAGCCCCAGCAGCACCATGGCGAGGTCGGCTCTGGTGGCCACGCCGTGAGGGTGTTCGGGGCCGAGGCGGGCCTCGATGGAGGCGAGGGCCGTCCGTAGCTGCGTCTCCGCGGCGGCGTATTGTCCTCGATGCAACAACACGTTGCCGAGGGTGTTCCGTGCGATGGCGACCTGGGGGTGCTCGGGGCCGAGCGCCTCGACCCTCGCACCGACCACGGCTCGTATCTCGGTCTCGGCTTCGTCGTACTGACCCTGGCGACCCAGGGCGACGGCGAGGTTGTTCCGCGAGTTCAATACACTCGGGTGCTCCGGTCCCAGTGCGGTCGCGTTCCCGAGCGCTGCGGCCCTGTACTCCGCCTCTGCGAGTGCGTACTGCCCCCGGGCGAGCATGACGTTGCCCAGGTTGTTGCGAGCGCTGTGGACCGTGGGGTGATCGGGACCGTACCGCTCGAGCGTGGCGGTCAGCGTTGCTAGGTAGTGCTCCTGTGCCTCTGCGTATCTTCCCTGGTTGTACAAGGCATTGCCCAGTGCGCTCCGGGCATCGCTCGTGTACGGGTGGTCGAGTCCCAGGGCGCGCTCCATCACGGCGAGCGCGGCACGCATCTCGGTCTCGGCTTCGACGTGCTTGCCCTGGAAGACCAGGACCATGCCGAGGTTGTATCGAGAGTCGGCGACGTCGGGGTGTTCGGAGCCCAGCGCTCGCGTCGTGAGCTCCAGGGCGAGACGGAACTCCGCTTCCGCTTCGTCGTGCTTGCCCAGGCGACTGAGGTCGCTACCCAGAGCATTCCGCGAGTTCGCGATCCTCAGCGGGCTGGGGCTGGGCGCGCGCTCACGCAGCGCCAGCGCGCGTCGATGCTCTTGCGCTGCTCTTTCGTACTCGCCCTCTTCCCGCAAGAGATTCGCGATCGCCGTGCGCGCGATGGCTTCTAGGACGGGATCTCCATGGGCGAGGCCGAGCAACTGTGGCTCGAACAACGCGGCTGCGTTGGCGCGCTGTTTCAATTTGCCGGAGACCCTCATCAGGCCAACGATCGTGTGCACCATCAGTCTCCGCTGCCCCCATCGCGAGGCCTGTCCCACCGCTTTGCGTAGGACCCCTTCGGCGGCTTCATACTCGCCGAGGTGATCGAGGATGACGCCTCGGGTCAACATCAACTCGCTGAAGACGGGCCCATACTCCACGCCATCCAGTGCCGCTGCGGCCTGGTCGACCGCATGCCGGGCCGGCTGGTATCGCCCCGCCGTTCTCAGGGTCTTGGCGCGTGCCAACAGCCGCCGCGCCTCCGCGACGGCGTCGGCCTCGGCGGGGAGCGGTGGCTCGACGTCCGCCTCCAGGGCCTCGATATCGCTACAGCGCCACAGCGGGGGCAGGTTCGCGACGAGCTCGTGTGCCTTGCGAATGACCTTCGGGTCGGCGTCGGCGAGCGTTTCTACCGTGGCAGACAGTTGGTCGGCCGCGCGGTGCAGACACGACATCCGCAGATCCATGATGCGAGGCGAGACCTCGCCGCGGACCGTCGTCGCTTCGCAGGCCTCGGTGTGCCCCTGGGTCCAGGCATCGGCGTACTCGTCCAGCGCGCCCAGCGTCCGTGCCCGTACACCATCGGCGTAGGACTCGTTGCTGTGGACGATTGCGGTCTCGACTTGGGACCGGCGCGCCTCGTCCCAGGTGCTGGAGAGGGCGTCGCGGGCTCCCGTGCATGGTGGTGTATGGGCTTCGTTCAGTGCTCTGACGGTGGTCGCCCCGAGGCCGACCGCCGCCATTGCGGCCGCCGCCAGTGTCCAGCGGTTGCGGCGACGGTGGGGATCCCACGATAGCGCGAGCAGCAGCCTCTCCATCGACGGCCAGCGCTCTTCCGGATCGACGCAGAGCCCGCGCCGCAGCGCCTCGACCACGGTCCTGGGCACCGGGGGGGCTCGATTCGGCCAGCGAGGGGGACCTGCCAGTTTTTTCTGGTGGAGGTTGTCGACATCCCTCGCCTCGAAGGGGCGGCGTCCTGTCAGGCCCTCCCACAAGGCCACGCAGAATGCGTACTGGTCACTGCGGTCATCGGCCCCCGTGGCGGTGAACTGCTCGGGTGCCATGTACGCCGGAGTGCCCAGCACCGCTCCCGTGAGGGTCAACGTCTCGCAGGCCGAGGCGACCGAGTTCATGGCGAAGTCTGCGTCGAGCGACTCGTCGAGCTCGTGGGACGACAGTCGCGCGATGCCGAAGTCGACCACCTTCACGATGCCGTCGTCGCCGCGCATGATGTTGCTGGGCTTGAGGTCGCGGTGCACGAGCTCGGCTTGGTGTGCGGCCGCCATCCCCCGCCCCGCCTGCACGAAAGCGTCCAACACCTGAGCCCACGGCGGGTTGGTGCTCAGCCACGAGTCGAGGCTCTGCCCTCGGACATACTCCATGGCCAGATAAAACTGTGCGTTGCTCCAGCCGACCTCGTGGACCGCGACGACGTTGGGGTGGGACAGCCGGGCCAGCGCTTGTCCTTCACGCTGAAACCGTAGGCGCTCTTCGTCCGAGGGGACTACGTCTTCGAGCATGATCTTGACGGCGACCTTGCGGTCGAGCTGCTCGTCGTACGCGGCGTAGACCATGCCCATGTTTCCCCGTCCGAGGGGGGTGAGCACGCGAAACCGGCCGATGTGGAGGTCTGCGCTGGGCGCGTCGAACAAGCGCCGTCGGACCCGGGCCGCGATGTCGAGGGGGTCGCCCGTGGAGGGGGTCGAACTGATCTGATCCATGGACTGGCGTCGATTCGTCGGGAGCACGAGCGGCGGATGCCGTCGGCTCGATTGCGAGCGCGATTGCGATACGACGACGGTCCATCGATACGAGGGCCAGCGCCTGCGAACCGAGGCGCACCAACACTCACGGCGGAGCCGCTCTACATTTTGGACACCAGCTCGGGTTCGGCTTCCGACACTCGCGTGACAAATGGCTCGACTCGATGGCCTGTCTAGGAGCCCGCGGGGTGGGTCGCGAGCCACTGCTCGAGGTGCTGCGTCTTGTCGCCCACCGCTCCCATCCCGCGGAAGGACTGTAGGGCGTCTTCGGCGAGGGCTCGGGCACGCGCCCGGTCGCGCTGCGGCGATTCCACCGTCCACAGGGCCCGAGCCAGCACGGAGGCGGCGTCGGCCTCGGCGTCCTCGGGCGTGTCGTCGCGGCGGTGCCGTTGCCATGCCAGCTCCGCCAGCGGCAGTGCCTCGCTCGCGCGGCCGAGGTCGCACAGCGTGTCGGCGAGGGTCGACCTCACCTGGGCTACCTGCGGATGGTCGGATCCGACGGCGTCTTCACTCGTGGCGAGCGCGATCCGAAGCTGTGCCTCCGCTTCCTCGTGCTTGCCTTGCCCGTGCAGCATGACGCCCAGCGAGTGCGTTGCGATTCCGGTTCTGGGGTGCTTTGGGCCGAGCACCTCCCGCCAGACCTCCAGCACCTTGCGGATCTCGGTCTCGGCATCTTCGTACTTGCCCTGCCGCTCCAGCGCCACGGCGAGGTTGTTTCGCGAGATCACCACGACCATGTGCTCGGGGCCCAGGCGCTCCAGTTTCGCGGCGAGCGAGCTCCGGTACAGGGCCTCGGCCTCCGCGAAGCGTCCGTTGGCGATCATGATGCCGGCCAGGTTCTCCCGGTCTTTGGCCACCCTGGGGTGAGCCGGGCCCAGCACGGACTCGTTGATCCTCAGCGCGGCCTGGTACTCGGCCTCGGCTTCGGAGTACTTGCCCTGGTCGAACAACGTGTGGCCCAGTGAGCTCCGGGCGTTGGTCGTGTCGAGATGGTCGGGCCCGACCGCGTGCTCGAGTCCGGCCAGTGCCGCGCGAGCCTCGAACTCCGCCTCGTCGTGCTTGCCCTGCGACCGCAAGGCGATGCCGAGGTTGTGCCGGCACTCGGCGACCTCGGGGTGCTGGAAGCCCAGCGCCCCCGCCGTGAGCTCCAACGAGGCACGAAACTCCGCTTCCGCCTCTGCGTACTTGCCCAGCTCGTTCAAGATGGCTCCGAGCCGCTTGCGCGATCTCGCGAGGACGACCGGGTCGGGAGCGGGCACGCTGTGTTCGAGTGCGAGCACCTGCCGGGCTTCGGCCTCGGCCGCCTCGAACTCGCGGCGCTGGGAGAGCAAGGCGACGATGGCTGATCTCGCCACCGCTGCCTGGGACGCCTCGCCGTCGGCCAGCCCACGAAGCAGGGGCTCGAACAGCGCAACGGCCTCGACGCGCTCCTGCGAACCACCGACGACCCTGACCAGACCACCGAGCGCAGTCGCCATCAGCCTGGGCTGCTGCCGCTGGGAGGTGTATCGGATGGCCTCCAGCAGGGCTCGCTCGGCGGCTTCGTTCTGCCCGAGGTCTTCGAGCACGCCCCCGCGAACGAGATTGATCTCCGCCAGGACCGGGCGGTAGGTCACACCATGCAGGACCTCGGCCGCCTCGTTGACCGCATCGCGGGCGGGCTCGTAGCGCCCGGCGGTTCTCGAGCTCTTGGCACGGGCCAACAACTGTCGGGCGAGATCGACGGCAGCGGCCTCGGCCGGCAGCGGCGGCTCGCCCTCGGCCTCCAGCGCCTCGATGTCCGCACATCGCAACAGTGGCGGCAGGTTCGAGGTGAGCCGATGCGCCTTGCGTACGACGTCCGCGTCGGCATCGGCGAGGGTGTCGACCGTGGCCGACAGCTGGTTGGCTGCGCGGTGAAGGCACGACATGCGCAGGTCCATGACTCGAGGCGACTGCTCGCCGCGGATCGTCGTGGCCTCGCACGCCTCGGTGTGCGCCGTGGTCCAGGCATCCGCGTAGTCGTCGATCGCGGCGAGGGTTCTCGATCGCACGCCCTCGGCATACGAGGCGTCGGCGCCTGCGATCGCGGTCTCGACGTCGGACCGTCGCGCTTCATCCCAAACGCCGGTCAGCGATGCACGGGCTCCACTGCACTGCGGCGTGCTGCCCTCGTTCCACGCATTCACGGTCGTCGCTCCCAGGCCGACCACCGCCAGCACGGCCACGGCGAGCGTTCGGTTGTTGCGGCGGCGCTGGGGATCCCACGATAGCGCGGCGAGTAGCTCGTCCATCGATGGCCAGCGCTCGAGCGGATCGACCGAGAGTCCGCGTCGCAGCGCCTCGACGACGACCTTCGGGACCGGAGCCGCCCGGTTCGGCCAGCGGGGGGGACCCCCGAGCTTGACCCCAAGCAGCGAGTCGATGTCCTGTGCGTCGAACGGGCGGTGCCCCGTGAGCCCCTCCCACAGCGCGACGCAGAAGGCGTACTGATCGCTCCGGTCATCGGCCCCCGTGGATGTGAACTGCTCGGGCGCCATGTAGACCGGCGTTCCCAGCACCACTCCGGTGCGGGTCAGCGTCTCGCACGCGGAGATGAGCGAGCTGGAGGCCGAGGTCACGTCGAGTGACTCTTCGAACTCGTTGGGCGTGAGCCGGGCGATGCCGAAATCGACGACCTTCACCGCGCCCTCGTCGCTGCGCATGATGTTGCTGGGCTTGAGGTCCCGATGCACGAGGTCGGCCCGGTGTGCGGCGGCCAGCCCCCGCCCGGCTTGTACGAAGGCGTCCAATATCTGGTGCCACGCGGGCTTGGTCGTCAGCCATCGATCGAGGCTCTCGCCTCGCACGTACTCCATGGCCAGGTAAAACTGCCCGTTACTCGAGCCGACTTCGTGGACGGCGACGACGTTGGGGTGCGAGAGCCGAGCTAGGGCTTGGCCCTCACGTTGGAACCGCAGACGATCTTCTTCCCAGGGGAGCGCGTCATCGAGCATGACCTTGACCGCGACCTTGCGGTCCAGCTGCTCGTCGTACGCCGCGTAGACCATGCCCATGTTGCCCTGGCCCAGTGGCTCGAGCACACGGAACCGGCCAATGTGGAGATCTGTGCTTTGCGCGTCGAACAACCGCCGTCGGACCCGGTCGGCGATATCCCCGGTGCTACTGGTGGTAGGCGTCCCAATGGTCTGGTCCATAGCTGGCGTCGATTCGTCGGGGGCACCATCGGTGGGTGCAGTTCGCTCGATTTCGCGCAAGGTTGAGAACGACCAGGGTCAGCGCTGCGAGTGCGGAGCGCGAACGAGTCGCTCACCCCACCCTCTGCAACGATGATTGCCCTTTTTTCTCTCGGGGAGCGGCCGCGGTGAGACCACCACGATCCGCCCTGCAGCTTGGACACCAACTCGGGTCGGCCTTCCGACGGTCGCCACAAAGAGATCAGCGAAAACGACGTCAGCGAAAACGACGTCAGCGACAAGACCAAACGCTCCCGCGCCTCCTACCGGGGTCCCCCAGGTCTCGCCCATCGGGGGCAAGCGACAGGACCTGGTTGACGGGCAGTGCTCCGCTTGTCGGCGCAGAGGCCGTCACCGTCCGGGTTGGACTTGCTCGGATGGCACGAGCTCGCGAAGGGAGGCGCCGTGCTCCGCCAAGGGATCGGACACGTCGCTTCTTTTCGCGAGGCGGGCGGTGGGGCTCGACCGCGGGGAGCGATGAGGCTTTGCCGCTCAGGTCGAGATGCACGCGAAGGGCGGTCGTTTGCGTGACGATGTCTCGATCGATGGGGGTCGTGCTCAGCAGCGCACCGTCGATGTCGTCGCGCGACAGCCCGCTGGTCTCGGGATGCAGGGCGGCGATGGCGTCGAGGACACAGTGTGGAGCGGGGTGTTCCCGCCGCCACATCCTGTCTCGCCGTGCTCCCCGACACAGGGCCTCGAGCGGAAGTCCGTTGGTGTTGGACTGGCCCGGTGAGGGGAGTGAGCTGCCGACCCGGCCCCTGTCCGTGGCGATCCCACGCAGGCCATTTTCAGCCCATGTGGCAGTGGCGAGGCATGGTCTTGATGGCCATGCCTCGCCTGTGGTCGAGGATCTCTGCTCCGGCCAAACGTGTTGGCCGTCTCGAGAAACCGGACGCAGCCTAGTACAGCGTGGTGAAGGCCTGAACGTCCTGGCCTCGGAATTCCCCGTTGGAGTTGCCGAAGCACGCGGCCATGATCGAGTTGGTGGTGAAGTTGGGGCTGCCCGGAATCTGCGATGCGCCGAGCTGCGGCTCAGGGTCAAAGAAGCCGCAGCTGGCACGGTTTTGCCAGTCGGAGTGGCGCATGCCCAGCGCGTGCCCGATCTCGTGGGTTGCGACGTGCTCGTGGATGTTGACGTTGAAGCCCGTGAGTCCAGAGAACAGTCGAACCGTGGCGCCCGCCGCCCCGCCCGACGGGAAGTCGGCCACACCACCTGCCGGTCCTCCCGTCTGGTAGATGAGGATCGTCGAGTCGCAGCCGTTGAGGCTGGCGCTGACGTTACCGCTGGAGTTGACGCTGCCTGCCCGCGAGTCGATGTTCAGGCTGAAACCAGGGCCCAGGTTGTTGTAGTTGTCGCGGGCCATGCTGACCGCCTGCTGCATCGTTCCCGTCAGGATGAACTGAGCGAAGTTGGACGCGCCGCCAGTCAGCGGTACCAAGCAGACGGTGGTGTTGGCGTTGACGATGGTGGGCGTTCGCCAGTGACGGAACTCCATGTCCGTCCCATCGAGCATCTCGCGGGATGTCTCGAGGGTGATATGGACATCTCCGTCGAGGAACACGCCCACCTCGGGCCCGCCGAGCTCCGCCTCACCGCGAAGTGACTCGAACTCGCGAATCTCGATGTGCTCCTCCAAGAATCCGGCTTCGAGCAAGTTCTCGACGATCTCCGCGTTGCGATCTTCGGTGTCGAATTGATCGTCGGTGTCCGTCGCACACCCAAAAGCGAGTGCCGAGCCAACCAGACAAACCGAAAGAAACCCTGTTCTCGTTGCTATCTTGATCATTGTTGCCCCTAGCCTGTGTTGGCAACGTAGTGGCTTCACTGGTGCCTATCAAGTCTTGACTTTTCTCGACTGGCCATTGTCGAGAGTGCAGGCGCGTTGTCGCAATGGGGGCAATCCCACCGATGCCAATGGAGCTGTCATTGTAGAGGTTGCCGTGGTGTTCGAGGGGACGTTGATGGCATCATGGTGAGAAGATTTCGAACTGATGATGCGAATCAATCGATCGAACGGGCTCTGCCGCTAGAGTGGCGGGGTTTACAGTGGGGGCAACCTTGCGCCGGGCCGGTGTTCTCGGGGCGTCGGGGGCTACCGTGTGCACACCGCAGGCACGTTTTGGTCCGGATCGAATGCGTTGATTAACTGGCCGTGACGTTGTGGAATCTGTGTCGGTTTTTCGTCGATTTCATGTCGAATAGTGAACAAGGGCATTACATGCAACAAGTTTGCATTTGACGGTTGTCATGGTGGCAGGATGTCTGGACTGCGCACACATCAACGTGTGAGTCGCGATGCGAGTGGGTGTTGGTCAGGGCGGTGGGGCGGCCCGTGTCGTCGAAGAGGAACTCGTCTCGGCATACCGCGCGATCGGCCTCTCCTCGCGGGTGCTCTTGCGGCCGTCGGTCGTCGAAGACCGACCGGCCGTCGGACGAAACGCCTGCGCGGGCGCGATCCCGATGGGTGATGTCGGCTCGTCGGGTGATGTCGGCTCCATACCCGGGTCGCGAACCCCGTTCTCTCATGGCGCGCAGGCTGATACCGCGCGTGGCCTCGCGCTCGGGCTGAAGACGATTGGATACCAGGTCGTACGAACTGCACGTGGGTCCTCTCGCCAAGATGACCGATGACCGTACCGGCCCGGTTCGCGGTCGTCAGTGGACCGCAACCGCTGCCCATGCAGGAGAGACCGGGGCGATGCCGGGCGCCGCCTGATGGTTTGGGCAAGACAACCCTCATCGAGGGTCTTCGGGGGAGGCAGGAGGGCATGGTGGGCACACCGCCCCGAGCGGTGACGCTCGACCAGACCGGCGTCGGGCTCGCCAGCGCGCGGAACATCTCACCAGGGCGAGCTGGCACGGGCGCGGCGGCCTCGTCCCGCCGACCGTGGCCGATCGGCGTACTTGTCACACAATGGTGCCGCAGCGGTCGCATGCTCTTGGGGCGTACGCTCGATTTTTCACACTGTGGAGCGGAGCCGATTGTGTAACGGGTTACGGCGTCGTGCGTACCGGGGGCAGCGGCGGCCCCGATGCGAAAGCGATCGGCCTTCGCGTCGCACGGTTTCGGTATGGAGCCTCGCTGCCGAAAGGTGGTGGAAGGCGTGCGCTGATGCGCCCCGGCCACGAACAAGCAGTATGGGGCTTCCGGGGTCGACCGATGCGGTCGGCCGTTGCGCCCAGACGCGATCGTCCCGAGCGTGTGGGGCGCCAGCCACCGCATCCGTGAGCGTGTCGAGGGGGGGCCGTGCACCGCTCGAGCCGCACCGAATATCAATCGCCCGCCCCGGTGACTTACACGGACGGATGGCACGGACGTCGGAACGGAGTGATGCGACGGGTCCGTGCATCAACCCAGGCCGTCAGGAGACAGCGCATGATGAACACGAGTAAGGATCAACTCTACCCACGGAACGCGGCAGGCTCGGCGGCTCGAGTGTGCGTGTCGCTGTGCCTGCTACTGACCGCGTGCGGCGAGCAGGCCGAGGCCGACGGCTACGACGGAGCAGTGTTCCGCGGTGAGACCTCGACCGATTTCGCACGTCGTGTGAGCGACATGGCGTGGGTGGCCGACGTCGCCTATGAGGACGGAACCGGACAGCAAAGTCCGATCTTGCATCTGGTGAAGGATGACGGCTCGACGATCGAGCACGTGCATCGAGCTGGTCTGAGTACCGATGCCATTCAAGTATGGGAAGGCGACGACTTCGACGGTCCCACCAGCATCATCGTGGCATTCCGAGGCACGCAAGCGTCGCCGTTCAAGCCCATCAAGCCAATTTGTGGCATTGGTGACATCTTTCGCGATATCGAGGGGTCCCTCATTCAAGAGGGGGATCTCCACAATCCCTGGGCGAGTGAGCTCGGCGTCGAGGGGCACGTCGGGAGAGGGTTCAACACTCGGGTCAGGAACTACATGGAATCCAACCAGGGGCAGGGCCTGCTGCTGCGGTTGGATGAGCTCATCCATGAGGGCGAGACCTTCGAGATCCACATCGTCGGGCATAGCCTGGGTGCGATCGCATCCCAGATCTTCAGCCTGTACGTGGCTCAATACATGGAACACCTGCGCCCTGACGCCAGTCAGTACAAGATCTTCAACTTCGCCTACAACGCACCACGGGCGGTCGATCTTCGGTACAGTGAGTCATACATTCGCGCGATTCAAGACGATCCAGCGTTCTACGGGTTCAACTTCACCGTCAAGGGGGATCCCGTCAGCACTCTTGGGCTGAGTTGGTGGGAGGGGAGCATCAACGCTCCCAACTCCCTCAGCACGAAGTTCAGCTTCGAGTACCAAGGTGAACAACGGACCGCAGATATCGGGTACTGCGCCCATGGGCAGCTCGACTCGGTGGGGTGGAACATGTTCAACCACGACCTGAACGACAAGGTCTACTCGTGGTGGGCGAATCCCGGTTCGTTCGCCGGGGAGGATACGTGGCCGCAAGACGTCGCCGAGTGCATGGCGGGCGGGTACTCTCCCTCCGTGCTCACGGCGGGCTCCTTTACGCGGCTGTAGCCTCGGCGTCGGTGCCCGGTCGCCCATGACCCCACGCCCGGCCGCATGGCGTCCGCTGGGTGCCCTGCGTCGACGGCTCCACTGCGTGCGGGTGGTGATTGTTGGCCACCCCCACGTCCCAGCCGTGGTGCGGATCGCCAAGTCCCTGTCGCGTGCATGATCCTGTTCATGACGTCGTCGCGAAACCATCGAGGGGCCGGCAAAGCGGCGGCCCCCCATCGGGGGAGGCCGCCGACCATCTACTGGCAGCCGGATTGACCGCAGAGCTCTTCGATGAAGGCGGCCTGCTCGGCGGCGCGAGCAAAGAGGGTGTTGATGCGTTCCTCGATGCTCCCTGCATCCTGCGACCACGTTACGGACGACTGGTACGCGTCGACGGGTGGCTGGGTGGTGCCGTAGCCAGGGGAGCGCGCGACGATGACCGTGGGTTGGCTCGGAGGGCGGTCGGGATCGACGAGGATCAGCGGCCCGGTGTCGTCTTCAGGCAGGGGAGGCCAGACCGGACCCGCCTGTTCACCGATGCCGGGCTGAGTGGTGCCGTCGTCGCCGAGGGCAGGCCACGCGGGCGGCGGGCCGCTGTTTCCACAACCGTCGAGATCGGGGTTGCAGGGCATCTCCTCGTCATCACCCTCGTCCTCGTCCTCTGTCGTGGTTCCGCTCGAATCGTCGGTGGTGGTGTCGCCGCTGCCGTCGTCGTCGCCCGAGTCTTCGGTGGTGTCGCCGCTGCCGTCGTCGCTGCTGTCGTCGTCGTCATCGTTGTCGATCACGTTGACGTTGCCTTCCGGGTCGACGACCACGATGGGGGCGTCGTCGTCGTCCGCATTGTCGACGATGACCGAGTCGTCCTCCCCTTCCTCTTCGCCCGAGTCCTGCTCGTCGTCGCCGTAGTCGGGCAGGTCGGGGTCGTCGCCGGGCCCCACGGTGTCGTCGAGGTAGTCGTTCCACTGATCGCCGGTCTTGTCGACCTCCGGATCGTTGGCGTCCGGAGAGTCTCCGGGCGGGGCAGGATCGTTGACATAGTCCTCCCACGCATCGCCGGAGCTGCCCTCGGGCGGTTCGTAGGAGCCGTCGTCCTGGAGCAGCCCCGAGAGGTTGGAGAAGAACCCGCCCAGGCCGCTCTCGAACAGGGTATGGGCGCTGGATGTGGCCTCGTCCAGCGCGCTGTCGCCGAGGCCTTCGGGGCTCTCGAGGCCGTGGAGGGACTCGACGAGCAGCCCGTTGCTGGCGATCGTGTCGGTCAAGACCTCGGAGGTGGCAACAGCCCACTCGAGGGTGTCGAGCGCGAGCGCGGGATCCATGGTCGAGAGCACGTCGTGCGGCCCAGCACTCAGTGCCGCATGGAGCGGACCGAGGATCGCAGCCGTGTTCATGGCCTGGTCCAGGCGTTGTTCGTCGGACTGGGCCTCGCTCTGTTCGTCGGACGGGACGTTGGCAATGACGAGGTTGCTGATGTCGTACAGGCCGTCCACGGTCGCCACGCGGTAGGTCGGCGAGTCGTCGGTCTCGGATTCCTGTTGGGCGTCGTCGGACTCATCGGCCGCCGAGGCCCCGGGGGTACCCGTGGTGAGGGCGATGGTGGCCGCCAGCAGGGCGGCGATACGGGGCAGACGGGCCCGGTGATGATGGCGAGGTCGAACGAGGGAATGGCGAACGGGGGGATGGGGGAGCTTCACGGTGGTCTCTCCGGGGTTGGGGGCGATCGGCGATCGGGGCCGAGCGCGAGAGATAGTCCGGACAGAGGCCGCCGTGATCACGAGTGCGGCGAATTGGGTACCGGCCGTGGAGCCAGGTCTCGACGGCCACTGCGGCGGCCGTCGAGTGAGGAATGCGGCAACGATTCTTGCCGGGATGGGGTGCGTGCCTCGACGGTCGTCGTGAGGTCGACCCCTCTGCGACACGACGAACCGGGGCTGGCCGAACCGTTCCCGCCGACCATGCCCCGGGGGCGCTTCGCCGTTCGGGCGCGGTTCAGGACGCGCGGCGGCGTCGGACTCTCAAGCCCAGCAGGCTCAGCCCCAACAACAGGGCCCCACCGCGACCGGGGGCTCCGCTGCGGCACCCGCAGCCACCCGCCGAATCGTCATCTTGGCCTGCGCTGCCGCTACCGGTGGCACCGGTGTCACCCGTGCCTCCGCTGGCGCCGCCACCGGACCCGGTTCCACTGGTCGCTCCAGGCGGGTTCCCGCAGACCTCCGCCGACGGGTAGTCGTACTGACAGTTGTGCTCGAAGAGCCCGGCGTCGATCACCTGCGTCTGGTCGACCAAGACGATGGGAGCTCCGGCCATTGCGATCTCCTGAACCTCCTCCTCCCAGGGCATCTGTGCGTCGAAGTCGGGCCACACGCCGCCCGGCACGAAGACTTCTCGTCCGTCGGGAAGGGTCCACACCTCGTCTGGGCCGCAGTCGACCTCGCGGGTGGCGATATCGCTGCGATGATCCACCTCGGGCAGGTCGGGGTTTTCGTGGAAGAACGGGTCCTCGGTCATCTCGCCAGGCGAGATGGTCGTGTACATGCGGGTGAGCGTCGGATAGGCGCTCAGGATGGTCTGTGCGTGGAGGCCGGGCGCGATGATGCGCTCGTCGAGGAGGGTCGAGAACGCGAGGCCGTCCCACACGGTGGGATCGATGAAGCCCTCGAAGGCGAGGGGATCATCGTAGTACTCGCTGTCGTCTGCACCCTGCGGGACGGGGAGGTACTGCTCCACGATGGAGGGAAGCAGCGGGTGGTTGAAGGTACACTGCAGCTCGAACGTGAAGTCGCAGGTGAGCAGGCCCTGAGCCTTGAGCAGCTCGATGGCCTGGACGGCAGCGGGGGCGGCTTCGAACGCGGCTGCGTCCCATGCCGGTTGATGAAGTCCTCCGGTCGAGACCACGTCGCTGGGCCCGGCATACTCGGTGACGAATGCACGACCGTTGGCTTCGTCGGCGTCCACCGCCAGCGTGATCACCTCCGAGTAATTGGCAGCACGGTTTGGCCAGTCGAGCTTGAGCGGGTTGACCTCGACGTGTTTGTACGACTGCGGGACGACGCGTGAGTCGGCAAGGAAGAACGTCCGAATGTTCATGTCTTCCACCGCGGCGATCCGGGTCAGTCGCAGCGGCACACAGGCTTCTTCCACGGGGAAGCGCAGCACGATCGGGTGGATGTCGGCCGTCTCGGCGTCGTTGGTGAGCCTGAACGCCGCGAACAGGTAGTTCTCTGCGAGGTAGGCGTCGAAGATCGGCAGGGCCTCCGGATCTTGTTGGTAGCCGTTGTCGTCGAGCCACATCACCAGCTCGTCGGCGGTCCCGCCCTGCAGTACGGTGACCTCGAACGCCCCCACGACGGTCTGGAGGACGATGTCGGGGCCGGGGCCCGCGGTATCGTCACCGCCGCCGCCACCGCCGGTCGTACCTCCGCCGCCACCGCCGGTTCCACTGTTGCATCCGTTCCCGTTGAACACGGTCTGGAAGCCATAGCTGGGCACCGTCCCGCCGAGCACCGCGTCGAACATTGGCTGCGATCCCACCTCGAACTCTGGGACCGCCATCAATGGCACCACCCAGGCAAACTCGTCAGCCTCGGCGTCGGGGTCGTACTGGATCTGGATGTGGGCCTCGGTCTGGCCCTCGCCCATCACGAACAGAATGTTCTCGCCGGTCTGATCGACCGGCATCGCGGTGGGTCCCGCATCGCAGAACGTTCCGCCGCAGGCCTCGGCTTCGTTGGGAGCCAGCGCCACCGCCAGGCTCGCCAACAGGCCGAGCGATGCAAAGCATGTCTTTAGGGTCGTTGTATTCATGACAAGTCGTATCGATCTCGGGGAACGAGCGCCCCGGTGGATCGACATGTGTCGACCTGCCTCCGATCAATTGCCGCGAACGAAGAAAAACCGAAAAAGGGGCGCGTGGGGTCGAGGACGAGGCGTTGCCCGGGCTGTGGGAGGCCCTGCGCCCGTTGCGTGGCCGCGCCGAGGGCGGGCCGCATGCTCGTCCTCCCGCCGATGAGCCCTGACTCGCCTGTGCTAGGAGCCGTACTTGGCCGTGCCGACCGTGAGCCGATTGTGCCCGCACACGGAGTAGTAGTACCGGTCCCGAAACCACAGCATGCGCCGCAAGGTATCGGTGATGCCGGCATCGGGATGCAGAACGAGGGTCTCGACGGCCTGGTCGCCCGACTTCGTCTCGACGTCGAAGGACATGCCCGAGGCCCGGACGTTTGCGTGGTGGTTGGCGGGCAGCTCGACTCGCGTGCCATTGAGCTCCACGACGACATCGGATGTGCTCGAATTGTCGATCGTGACGAGCGAGCCTCCCGGGTAGCCCGAGAGGATCGCCACCACGATCATGAGCAGTGTGGCCCTGACGTACGGTCGCAGACTGACTTTTTCGTACTGACCCGAGCGCACGCCAACGGCGATCGCCAGCACGACGACGAGCATGAGGCAGACGAGCCCGATCAGCGTCATCTGGAGACCGGCGAAGAAACTGCCCATGTCGAAGCCCTGCTCGATTTCCTCGTTGGTGTTCGAGCGCCCGACATAGGTGAGACTCGCGCCTCCACCGCCCCGAGTGGTGACCGACGTGGGCAATGCCTCACCCGCGACGAGCTGGGTCCGATACCAATGGAAGCGCTGCTGTGGGTCCGACGCGGCGCCCGATACCGACTCGAGTTGGTCACAGTGCTGCTCGTCGATGTCTTCGACGTCGCGCGCCCCGAGCTCCCCCATGCAGCCGAGGGCCGGGAACAGGAGAAGTCCGAGCAGCAAGAGCATCAGGCCCGCAAGGCTCGTCGCGCGTGGTCGCTGCAGGCGGTGACTCGGGGAGGGGTTGTGCGGGTTGTACGGTCGAAGGAATGACGAAGGCATGCTCGATGGACCCCTTGTTCATGGAGCGTGACGAGCGTCAGGCTCATCGTTTGCGGCCCGGGGCGCCGATCCCCACGAAAACACGCCACATGACACCAAGGGGCCGATGGTGGCGTCTCGTCGCCGTCGGTGAAGCTCAGACCGAGGGCGTGCGGTCCCAAAGCTCGCTCATGTATCGCAGCAACAAGTCGTGTACCCGGCTGTCGCCCACATCGAGTGGCACCTGCCGTACGACGGCGAGCCTTCGGGTGAGTTTTTCATCCGGGTCGAGGCTCTCGTCGGCGATGGGCTCGACCTTCCGTCCTCGCTTGTCTGGCGGGCAGTAGTCGCGCAGTTTGTTGCACTGGTAGCAGACCCCCTGCTTGCCCACGAGCGCGCACAGTCCCTCGAAGCCCTCACGCATCGTCACCCGCGCCGCGGTGAGCCGGTGCCGAAACGTGGACTCCGACATGTCGAGCACCTTGGCTGCGTCGCGGCTCTCGAACAGCAGGAGCTCTTTGAGCAACAGCGCTGCACTCTGCTCGGGGGGCAGGGTTCGGCCCACGCAGCTGAGACAGTAGGCGACGTGCTGGCGGTACTCGTAGACGAACTCGGGCTGCTCGATGGTCGCGTCGACGGTGCCCTTCATCTCGGGGTCGCCGAGGGTGCGCTGCTCGCCGCGGCTCTGGGCGTCGAGTGGCCAGCGCTTGCGCTTGCGCAGCAGATCGAGCCCCTTGCGGGTGCCGATGGAGAACAACCAGGTGCGAAAGCTGGCCTCACCCCGGAACCCCGCGATCTTCTGGAAGGCAGTCAGCAGGGTATCTTGGGCCACATCGGCCGCGTCGTCCGGCTGACACACGAGTCGATAGATGAACGTGCGCAGCGAAGGCACGTGCGGAGCCACCAGGCTGTCGAAGGCCCGGCGATCGCCCGCACGCGCGGCAGCGATGAGCTGTTGCTCGTCGGGTGGAGACGATTGCCCTGCCGTCGGCACGGCTGGGACGATAGCAGCCCGCTACATCGGCGGCAGCTTGCTCGCGTCGAACACGTTGTCGACTCGCGTGATGCGTCCTCCCCGGATGGTCAGGTGATCACACAGGATCTGGAATTCGGGTGCAGGTCGGAGCTTGAACCAGTACAGGGCCAGTACCCGACAGATGTCGCCCGCCTCGACTTGCGTGATGGCCTCGATGCGGATCGACTCGATTGCCTGCTCGAGGAACTGGCCGACCGCGGCCGCCACGGTGTCTCGGCCCTCGGCCTTGAGGAGCAGCCCATTGAAGACGATGTCGTCGTGGAAGAACTCGGCCGCGTTGCCGAGGTCCTTGCGGTCTTGGGCCTCGAGGTAGAGCCGTACTGCCGTGCCGGTCGGTCCGTCGGGGAGTTGAATGCCGTCGAGAAGTGCCATGGTCGTTCGTGGTTCCCTTCGCCCCTTCGTGGGGTTCATGGGTTGGACGTCACGAGCGGCGTGGCGGCGCCAAGCGCTTGGAATCAATGGCGATCGGGAGCCTGTCGCGTCGTGTCGAGAGCCGTGACACCGGCATGATGCGAGGCGGGCCGAGACCCGGAGCCTTCATTGGGTTGGAAAGGTTGCTCCACAATGGGAAGTACCAGCCGCAGTACGCACCCGGTGAAGCCGAGGTGGGCCCGCGGAGGCACGGCAGCGACGGGGCGACCAGCTGGGGCGCGAGGCGGCCCTCAGACGCGAAGTCGAGGCCGACTCTCAGACCGGGGGGAGGGTGTCGGCTCTCAGAGCACCGAGATGGAAACAGCGTGCTCCCGCGCCTGGTCGTCGAGGCCTTCGTCGACCCGTGGTTCGGTGGAGGCCTCGCCAAGACTCCGGTGGGCGGGCGGTGATCCTCGGCGTCAGCGCAGCGCCTTCATCAGCAGGTTGTCGCCCGTGATCGCCGAGGCGGTGAGGAACCCCGACAGCAGCGCTCCACCCACGCCGCACGTGCAGATGTCCTGCCCGGTCAGCCACAGGTTCTTCAGTGGGGTCTTGGGCCGCAAGAACTTCTGCTCGAACCGCACGGGGTCGTGGTTGAGCCCGTAGATCTCACCAGTTTGGTACGCGGTGAAGTGCTTGGTCGACAGGGGAGTCGACAGCTCGCGGTAGGCGATGGCGTCTCGGGTCTGGGGCTCGAAGCGGTACAGCTGCTCGAGCAATCGCTCGGTCAGCTGCTCCTTCTTGTCCTTGTACTCGCCGCCACGCTTCATCCACGGCTCGCTGTCCCACTTGGCGAACCGCTCCCAGGGCGCGAGCGTGACGATCTCGATGGTCGACTTGCCGGGGTGACGCCGGTCGAAATCCGGGTCCTTGGCGGAGGGAAACGAGATGTACGCCACGGGGAGCGGGGCGTCCTCGTCCTCCATGAAGCGCGCGACGACACTGTCGTGGTCGTAGTCGTCGGGGTAGATCCAGTAGTTGGCGCGCGGCAGGTTCAGCTCCTGCGCGGTGCCGTTGAGGCCGAGGTAGAGGCTCACGTGCGAGGCCGACGGGGTGAGCTTGTCGAGGGCGTCGCCGAGCTTGAGCCGGGGGCGGTCGGCTTCGGGGACCAGGCGCTTGAAGGTGTTGTGGACGCCCGCGTTGCTGACGACCATCGGCGCCGAGATCTCGCGGCCGTCTTCCATGCGGACCCCGGTGACCTTGCCCTGCTCGACGAGGAGACCACTGACCGCCGCGTTGGTGAAGGCAGCACCGCCGGCCGCCTCGATACGCCCGATGATCGTCTCCGCGATCCGAGCCGAGCCGCCCACGGGGTAGCAGCCGCCCGCGAAGTAGTGCTTGACCAGCGAAGCGTGCATCCCAAAGCTGCTCTGCTTGGGCGGCAGGCCGTAGTCGCCGTACTGCCCGGTGAGCACGCCGATGAGCTTGGGGTCGTCGGTGAACGAGCGCAGCACATCCCACGTGGTCTTGCGGGTGTAGCTGAGGTATTTGTTCCGCATCAGGCCGCCGGCTGCCCATGCGCCCACGCTGCCCAACGCCTTCTCGGTGAAGTAGCTTCGCGAGGCCTTGACCGCGTCGAACACGGCGTCGACGTACTGGTCGATCGCTCGTTTGTGGGCGGGGGTGGGGAACGCCTCGCGAAGCCCATCCTTGAACGCCTGGACGCCGGCGCGGAGCGGATACTCCTGGTCACCAAAGATGATCCGGTCGTAGACCTCACCCATCTGGGCCCACTGCAGCTCGCCGTCGGTGACGTGATCGAACAGCTGGCGGAGCACGCTGTGGGGTCGGTGAACCTCGCCCACGTAGTGGACGCCCACGTCCCACTCCCACTCCTTGCGCCGAAACACGTGGGTGAACCCGCCCAGCACGTAGTGGCGCTCGAGCACAGCGACCTTGTGACCCCGCTGCGCCAGCAGCAACGCGGTGGTCATCCCGCCGAGGCCAGAACCGATCACGATCGCGTCGTAGCGATCCTCCGCGGGGGTTTGCTTGTAGGACCGACCAACCCTGGGCACCAGCGGGTTATACGCCACTCGTGACCTGCCCGGCCGGTGTGCCATTGCCGCGGCGCGGACTCCTCCGTCCCCGTGTTGCGTTGGATCCGACGGCGGTTATCATGGCGCCCGCCGGCCGCACATGAGTGCTCAGGATCCGCAGTCGCCCGGGAACCCGCCCGGAGCCGTCCCTGCCGCGCCCGCGCCAGGTGGCACGCCATCTCCGGGCGCGCCGTACCCCGGCGCCGCGCCGGGCGGTCACCCGCCGCCCCCGATGCAGGGGCATGGTGCGCCCGTCGGTCACCCCGCCCCACACCCGGGCGCGTACCCGCCGGGCGCGATGCCTCCGGGTGGTGTGGCTGGTGCCCCGACGGGGGCCGCACCCGTGCCGGGCCAGGGATATCCAGGCGGCCCGCCGATGGTGGGTGGACCTCCGATGCCTCCGGGGGGCTCGCCCGCCGATCCTCCCATGTCGGATACCGCGGTGCCCGCGACGCCCGAAGCCACGCAGGGTCGGTTCGGCACCTTCGGCGGCGTGTTCACGCCGGTCGTGCTCACGATCCTCGGCGTCATCATGTTCATGCGCGCCGGCTATGTCGTCGGCTACGCAGGGCTCTGGGGAGCGCTGGCGATCTTGGCGCTGTCCAAGGCGATCACCAGTCTCACCACGCTGAGCCTGTCGGCGATCGCGACCAACCTCGACGTTCGCGTGGGCGGGGTCTACTTCATGATCTCGCGGGTGCTCGGCCCCGATTTCGGGGGCAGCATCGGGATCACCCTGTTCATCGCCCAGGCGGTGAGCGTCGCCTTCTATACGATCGGGTTTACCGAGGCGATCTTCGGGATCATCGCCAACTTCTCGCCCGATGCCGCGGCGGGCCTCACCGACGCCATGGTCCCGCAGATCATCTCGGCGATCGTGGTCACGGGCCTGTTCGTGCTGACCTTCAAGGGGGCCGATGTCGCTCTCAAGGCGCAGTACGTGGTGCTGGCGGTGCTGCTGCTGTCGGTCGCGGCATTCCTCATCGGCGGGGCGATGGAGTTCGACGCCGATACGTTCGAGGCCAACCGCAGCGCCGCGTTCACCTCGGACGTCGGCTTTTGGACCGCCTTTGCGATCTTCTTCCCTGCGGCCACGGGCATCTCGGCCGGGGCGAACATGTCCGGCGACCTCAAGGATCCGGCGCGGGCGATCCCTTCGGGCACGATCCTCGCGATCATCTTCACCGCCGTGATCTACACGGTGCTGATGATCCTCACCGCCGGTTCATCGCCCCGGGCCGACCTCCAGGGCAACGCCTTCCAGGCGCTGCAACAGATGAGCCTGTGGGGACCGCTCATCGTCGCGGGTGTGTTTGCGGCGACGCTCAGCTCGGCTTTGGGCTCGTTCCTCGGAGCGCCACGGATCCTCCAGGCGATGGGCCAAGACCGGCTGATGAAGCCGCTCGAGTTCTTTGGCAAGGGCTCGGGTCCCGCCAACGAGCCCCGCCGTGCCACCGTCCTCACCTTCATCATTGCCCTCGCGGTGATCTTGGCGGGCGACCTCAACGCGGTGGCCGAGGTCATCTCGATGTTCTTCCTGATCGCCTACGGGATGATCAATACCTCCGCGTTCGTGGAGAGCCGTAGCGCCAACCCGAGCTTCCGCCCGCGTTTCCGCGCGTTCCACTGGACCCTGGCCCTGGGTGGGGCCATCGGCTGCCTCGTGGCGATGGTGAAGATCAACGAGACCTACGCCCTGGTCGCGCTGGGAATCACGAGCCTGCTGTACTTCTACCTGCGCAACCGCGACATCCAGACCAGCTGGGGCGACGCCAAGCAGGGCTACATCTTCCAGCGCACCCGCGATGCGCTCATCTATCTGGGGCAGACCAAGACCCACCCCAAGAACTGGCGCCCCATCCTCGCCGCGGTCGGTCCCGAGCCGATCAACGAGCCGCGGCTGGTGCAGATGGGTGCATGGCTCGAGTGTCGCCGTGGCCTGTACACGGTGGCGCACATCTACGAGACGCCGGAGCCCAGCCTCGGTGACCGCCTCCGGGCCCGAGACCACCGTCGCGACGAGCTGCGTAGCCACCTCAATGCGCTCGACATCGTCGGGTTTCCCGAGGTGGTGGCGGTGGAGGAGTACCGCGAGGGCCTGACCACCTTCATGCAGAGCTACGCGATCGAGGGGGTCCGGCCCAACACCGTGCTCGCCTCGATTCCACCCCTGGCCGACACCAAGGGCCGCGAGCGATTGCTGGAGACCGAGGAAATCCTGCGGGCCTTCAACTGCAACCTCGTGCTGCTCAAGGGGGGCGACATGGCCCTCGACAAGCCGCAGCGCGTGATCGATCTGTGGTGGCGGGGCGATCGCAACGGCAGCCTCATGGCGCTGCTGGCCTACCTGATGACTCTCGATCGTACGTGGCGAACGGCTCGGCTCCGCATCTTCCGGGCCGTCACCGACCCCAGCGCAGAAGCCTCGGCGCGCAAGCACTTGGGCGAGCTGCTGATCAACGCGCGGATCGACGCCGAGATCCACGTGTTCGTGGCGACGAGCCATCCCCACGACTTCATTCCCGAGCACTCCGGCACGGCCGCGGACATCGTGATGCTCGGGCTGTCGACCGTGGACATGGAGCAGTTCGGAGACTACTTGGCGGCGATGGAGCCGATGCTCCAGCGGCTGCCAACGACGTTGCTGGTGCGCAGCAACGGCGAAGCCGACCTGTTCGCCTGAGTCGAGCGCGACCGCAGGTCGACGGGCGGTGTCGCGCAGGTCCTCGTGCGGTCCGCGGTCCCGCTGCCCGGGCGCCTCGATGGGTGCGCGGTCGATGAGGTCGTGGGTGAGGTACGGCCGCCGCGGCATCCGTTGGTAGGGGCACGAGGCTGACGCATCGATCAGCCCACGACCAACAACACGGCCACCTTGGCCACAGCCGACAGGACCTTTGCCCCCATGAAGACCATCACCACGAGCATTGCCTCGATCGTACTCGCCACCGCAGCTGCGCTCACCGCTACACCGGCCTCGGCCGCCGATTCGAAGATCTACGCGGGCGAGATGTGCAGCCCCAACAAGGACGACTCCACGGTTTCGCACTTTTGGGGCCGCCTCAAGAATGCCTCGGCGACCACCACCAACTTCGAGTGCCCCGTCGTCCGCGACCAGACCGGTACCAAGATCAACCACGGTGACGCCTGGGTCATCAACCAGAACTACAACCAGAGCCTCAGCTGCACCCTCGGCCTGCTGTTGCCGCTGAGCGGTGGAGTGAGCGGAGCCAGCGGGTTCTTCTCCACTCGATCGACCGCCGTCGTCAGCTCGGCGCCCCAGAAGCTCGCCTCGTTCGGGAGCCTCGGCCACCTGTTGAACGGCTACGCAGCGATGATCTGCAGCATCCCTGGCGTCTACAACGGCCAGCAGTCGGGCCTGGTCTCGTACCACGTCAACGAGGCCTGAGCGCCGCCACTACCGAGGCCGGCTCGCAACCGCGGGCCGGCCACCCTCGCCACCGGGACTGCTTCGATGTCTACCATCAAGATCATTGCCATCACTCTCTCGATCGCGGCCGTGGGATCGGCCGTGGTGTTGATGACCACCCCCAAGGACAGGCCCGCGCGCAGCAAGAACGCTCGTGCCGCGGCCCCTGCTTCACCATCATCGGCCAACCCATCATCCTCGGATGACGAGGGCCGAGAGCTCGCCGAGTTACGCCACCAGGTGAGGGCGCTGGCCGAGGTCTCCGATCACGCGAACGCGGCGGTCGCAGCCGAGCCCACCCCACCGGTCGAGGTCGAGCCCACCCCGACGGCAGAGGTCACTGCCGACGACCTGGTCGACCTGGTCGACGGCTTCGATGTCCACCTCGCCGAGCAATCCCATGACCCGGGAGCCACCGCGGAGGCCAGCGCACACATCGAGAACCTGCTCGCCGATGCACAGGCGGGGCGGTTGCTGTCGGTCGACTGCGGCGAGACGTTGTGCCGGAGCACGCTGGAGTTCGGTGACCTCGGCCAGCGGGATGCACGGCTGATGGAGATCGGCTCGCTGATGCCCTGGGATGCCGACGGCTTCTTCAACACCGATCCCGAGGATGATCTGCGGGTGTCGGTGTACTTCAGCCGAGACGGTCAGGCACTGCCGACGCCCGGCGAGGCGTCGTAGACGGCGCCGGGTCAGGGGGCACGGGGCGAGCGCAAGACGCACGCGGCGTGCCCCGCCCCGCGTGCGGCCACGGGCTGTCAGGCGGGCACGTGTGGCCCTTCGCAGATTTTCGTCGCCATCGGAATCGAATCGGGGCGGGTCGTCACGATAACTCCCGAGTGCGAGGCCCATCTCGGGGCGGCGCTCGACCGATTGGAACAAATCTCATGCGCGTACTTGGCTTTCGACCCCTGTCCATCCTCTCCACTCTCGCTCCCGCCCTGTTGCTGGGTGCCACGCCTGCCCACGCCGAGACGACCGGGGTCGATACCGACGACACCGTGGAGTACGCGGTTCAGATCACCTCGCCGCTGAACATGGCGGGCGTGGGGGATGCCCCGGCGGAGTTCACGGTGGACGTCTTGGCCAGCGGCTCGGGCCTGTTCGGCACGGAGCTGGAGCTGTTGGTCGACGGCGTCGCGCTCGAGGAGGTGTGCGCCGACACGTCGACGTGCATGTTCGACGTGGAGCTCACCACGCCGGGCGAGCACACCCTGGAGGTGAGGCTCCTCGATGTCGAGATCGTGCTGGCCAGCGACGACATCATCGTGCTCGTGGGCACGCCGGTGGATGGCAACAGCAGCAGCAGTGATGATGGCGGTGGTGGTGGCGGCGCAGACGAGGGCGGCGGCGGGAGCAAGGGATGCTCGGTGGATGCGTCCGGCTCGTCGGGGGCTGCCATGGGGGGCGCGCTGTTGATGCTGGCGTTGGGGGCGGGCAGTCGACGACGTCGGTCACGGTCGTAGCCGCGGGCCAAGCGGGCCGCGAGACCCGAGGCTGGGTCTCGTCGCCGCATGGTCAGGGGGTGCTCGGGCGCCCCACGTCGCGTGGGTCGGGGTCTGGAGGGGCTCAGTCCACGTGTGGTGGTGGGCCACGACCGAGCATCCGCCGTCGGCGCGGGGTTCCGCTAGACTGGCGGTGCTTCGGTATGAAACGGACGCCGCACCTCGCATTGTTCTGTGTCGCGGCCTGCTCGCGCTCGGCCACCACTGCTCCCGTGCCGCCGACGGAGGCCGCCCCCGTCGTTGCCGCGGCAACCCCGACGGTGGCCGAACGAGTGGCCAGTCCTGCTGCCTCGCCCGGTCCCGCGTGTGCCGAACACCGGGCACAGCTCCGCAATGAGCTGTGTGATCCCGACGACCAAGAGCCCTGCCATGCGGAAGATTTTCCTTGCTCGGTGACGCTGGACCTCGACGGTGATGGTGAGCCCGAACTCGTCGAGCTCGCCCGCAGTGAGGATAGGACCGTGCTTCGCGTCCAATGGGCGACCGGCGCTGAGGAGCTGGTCGGGGCCGAGCCGGTTGCTCTCACCGAGTACCGGGAGCCCGATGACCACGGCCGTACGCTCGACGGAGGGTTGTCGTGGGTCGTCGCGTGGTCGGCGGCAACCCGGGAGGGGCGGGACCTGCAGCACGGTGGTCGCACCTTCGACGCGTTCGTCGGTCGCGGCGACGGCCTGTGGATGAGTGGAACCGATGCCGCGGCGATGCTCGTGTCGACCGATGACGGTTGGTTGATCGTCGAACTGGGCTACTGACGTTCGAACCTCCAGCGGGTCGGCTCACCGTCTTCGGGTCACATCGATGGCAGTCGCCTTCGAGCTCGTGCCGCTGGCTCCGGAGACACGAGATACGCACGAGGCGAGGGCGGTCGACGACAGCGGAGGTGAAGACCATGACGCAGCGAGACCTCTGCACCGAGCGTCGCGACGCGAGCGTGTTTCCGAAACGCGACGCTGCGGCGAACTGGTGGCACTTGCGCACTCGAAGCCCATCGTCGAGGCCGGCGGACCACCGTTGACGGTCGCGGATGCTGCGGAGACGCGTCCTACGCCTTTGGCGTCTTGGGAGCCTTGACCGGCTTGTCCTCGAAGTCGATCTCGGCCACCTCGAACACGCCCTCCGGGAGGTCTTCGTTGGCGCGTAGGGTGTGCGCCTGCACCCGTCCGGCGGCCAGTACGTCGGCCAACACCGGCACGAGGCCATCGAGGTCGGCCTGGCGGGCGGTGAGCACGAGCGACCGAACTCCACGCCCCACACCGACGCCCGCGCCCGTCTTCGCCCGATTGAGTGAGTTCAGAGCCGCGACCGCGGTCTCGAACGAGCCGGCATGCTCCGGAGGCGGCACGGCCTCGAAGTCGGCTGCACTCGGCCACGCGGCGGCATGCACACTGGGCGAGCCGAACTCCTCGGCAAAGGCCCAAGACCAGACCTCCTCGGTGATGTAGGGGAGCACGGGGGCGAACAGCCGCAGCAGCACCTGGAGCCCCAGGCGCAGCGCGCCGATAGCGGAGCCACGGCCGGCGTCGTCGGCCTCGTCGCGGGCCCGGTTCTTGACCAGCTCGAGATAGCTGTCGGTGAAGCTGGTCCAAAAGAAGCTCTCGGTCGTGCGCAGGGCGGGGCCGAACTCGAACTGGTCGTACGAGGCGGTCGCGTCCCCGACCACCCGCAGCAGCTGATGGCAGAAGCCGCGATCGATCTCGTGGCTGACCGGCTGCACCGAGCCACCCTGGGCGAGCACGAATTTGCTGGCGTTGAAGATCTTGGTGACCAGCCGCTTGCCCATCGACAGCATCTTCTCGTCGAAGGCCGTGTCGACGCCCAGTCGAGCGCTGGCCGCCCAGTAGCGCACGCCATCGGAGGTGTACTTGTCGAGCAGGTCGTGGGGGGGCGGGATGGGCTGACGCTTTTGCTGCTTGTCTTGCTTGGACTTGGAGATCTTCTCGTTGCCACCACTGGCGGCGCGTTGCACCACCCAGCCGCTGATCACCACGTCCTGCCACGGGATGCGGTCTTCGTGCAGCATGGCCTTGGCGATCGTGTAAAACGCCCACGTTCGGATGATCTCGTGGGCCTGCGGGCGCATGTCGGCGGGGAACAATCGAGCGTGGCGCTCGGGGTCCACCTGCCAATGACTCGAGATCTGGGGCGTCATCGAGCTGGTGAACCAGGTGTCGAACACATCGGCCTCGGCCTGGAACCCACCGGGCTGCCCGCGCTGCGATGGGTCGTACCCCGTGGGAGCGGTCACGGTAGGGTCGACCGGGAGCTGATCGAGACTGGCGAGCAAGGGCTCGTCGTACTCCGGCTGCCCCGCGTCGTCGAGCCGGTACCACACGGGGAACGACACCCCGAAGTAGCGCTGTCGGCTGATGCACCAGTCGAGCCCGAGGTTCTCGGTCCAGGTGCGGAAGCGGTGGCCCATGAACGACGGATGCCACTGGACCTCGTTGCCCTTGGCCAGCAGTCGTTCCTTCTGGTCGAGTAGGCGGCAAAACCACTGTCGTGTGGGCACCAGCTCCAGCGGGCGGTCGCCCTTCTCGAAGAACTTGACGGCGTGGGTGATCTGCCGCTGCCCGCGTAGCGGTGCCTCGTCCCCGCTGACGGCGGCGGAGGGCTCGGCGAGCAGCTCCAGCACCCGGGCGCGGGCCTGCTCGGGCCGCTTGCCCGCAAGCTCGGCGTAGGCTCGATTGGCCGCGTCGGCATCGACGCTCTCCCAGCCCTCGGTCCCGTACTCCACCGGGAGCAGACGCCCGGCGAGGCCGATGATCTGTCGCAAGGCGAGCTTCTGCTCGCGCCACCACTGCACGTCGGTCTGATCGCCGAACGTACAGATCATCAAGATCCCGGTGCCCTTGTCCTTCTCCACCATGTCGCTGGCGAAGATGGGAACCGGCACGCCAAACAGCGGGGTGATGGCGCGCCTGCCGATGAGGTGGGCGTAGCGCTCGTCTTCGGGGTGGGCGGCGACGGCTACGCAGGCGGGAAGCAGCTCGGGCCGAGTGGTCGAGATGACGAACTGCTCCGCCGAGCCCTCGACCCCGAATGCGATGTCGTTGAAGGTGCTCGACAGCTCGCGGTCGTCGAGCTCGGCTTGAGCGACGGCGGTCTGGAAGTCCACATCCCACATCGTGGGGGCGTACGAGCTATACAGCGCTCCCTTGGCGTGCAGGTCGAGGAACGAGCGCTGCGCCATCGCGCGACAGTGGTCGTTGATGGTGGCGTACTCCTGGCGCCAGTCCACCGACAGCCCCATGCGTCGCCACAGGGCGAGGAACGCCTTCTCGTCTTCGACCGTCAGCTGACCGCAGGCCTCGATGAAGTTGGGCCGCGACACCAGCCGAGGCCGCTTCTTGCGGATCTTGGCGGACGCGGGCTCGAAGCGCATGCCCTCCTCGTACGCGAGGCTGGGATCGCAGCGGATGTGATAGAGATTTTGAACGCGGCGCTCCGTGGGCAGGCCGTTGTCGTCCCATCCCATGGGGTAGAAGATGTTGAGCCCGCGCATCCGCTTGTGGCGGACGATCACATCGGTATGGGTGTAGCTGAACACGTGCCCCACGTGCAGCGAACCGGAGACCGTCGGCGGTGGGGTGTCGACGACGAAGGTCTGATCGCGCGGCCGTTGGGGGTCGTAGTGATAGAGGCCCGACTCCTGCCACTGGCCATCCCAGCGTTGCTCGGCCGCGGGGGCGTCGAAATGCTTGGGCAGCGTGGCGGGGTCGATGGTGCGGAAGGCATCGGTCATGGTGAAGGCACCGGGGAACGGCCCGCAACGACACCACAGGCGCACGAATGCCGGCAAGCAGGCCGTCCTGGGGTGAGGCCCTGATGACGTGGACGTTGGCTTTTCGTAGTGTTGCGCCCAACCACGGTGAGCACTCGGTCCCACGATCCCCACGCCCGGCGAAGGCGCCTGTCGGTGCTCGTGGCGGTCGTGGCCGCGGTGGGACTGCACGCGGTCGCCGTGTGGGGGCTGAGCTTGCTCCCTCCCCGACCCACCGTGTGCCCGGAGATCGCGACGCGGTGCAGGGCGCAGTGCGATGGTCGAGCCCTGACGGTGCCCGCCCGCTGTCCCGCGCTTCCCGATTGCCGCTGCTCGCTGTACGTCTACGAGGACCTGGAGCCGGTCGAGCCCGAGGCGTTGGTGCCCCCGGCCGTCGTCGAGGAGCCTGCCGTCGAGGCGAACACGATGAAGGAGGTGAGTGCCGAGGAGTTCGCGCCGCAGCCACCTCCCGAGGGGGTGCCCACCGAGCCCGATCCCGCCGTGACCGCCAAGGAGATCGCCGATGCCCGCTCGATCGCGGTCGTCAAGGTGTTGGGAAGCTATGGCGGTGCCGAGGCCGGCACGGTCCTCGATGTCATCGAGTCCACCGACAACGACCTCGGGGAGCTGTTCGCTCAGGCCTCCGGGACCCGTACCGCTGGTGGTGGTGAGGTGACCGCACGGGGTGGTGGAGCCCTGGCTCCCGCCGCGGGCGGCCAGGCGCAGGGGCTCGCGACATCCGGCACCGTGGTCGACAGGGGCCCGGCGCGGGTACGAGGGCGGGCCACGACGTCCGAGCCGATCGTCGACGGAGGCCTCGAAGCGCAGGCGGCTGCGGCGTTCGTCCGACGCAGGATGGGGACGCTGCGGGCGTGCTACGAGCGGCAGCTCCGGGTCGCACCGACTCTGGCGGGCACCGTCGAACTTCGTCTCGAGCTCACGTCGATGGGGTCGGTCGATGACGTCGAGATCGTCGCCGACACGACCGATTCGCCGCCGCTGCAGGCCTGCCTCGTGGGCAAGACCAAGGCGTGGCGGTTCGGCTCGGCCGAGGCTCCGAGCACCGTGCGCTTCAGCGTAGTGTTCAGCGCGCAGTGATCGGCGACGGCCGAGCCGACGGGCTCAGCCACCCGCGACGATGACCCCGCAGGCAATGCGCGCTCCGGGGCTGGGCATCGTGGATAGATCGTCCTCGCCTTCGTGCACGATGATCGCTCGCCCGATGATGTCGGTGTCGTCGCCGGTGCCGACCGTCCACTGATCGGTGGTGATCGTCAGCAGGCCGTCGCCGTTGGCCTCGACCACCGCATTGCCCATGTCACCCAGGTGCGACTCGCCCATGCCCAGCATGCCGTGCTGCATGCCAAACGGATTCCAGTGGCCGCCGGCCGAGGTTCCGTCCTCCGCCGAGCAGTCGCCCACTTCGTGGATGTGGGTGCCGTGGAGCCCCTCCGGGGTGATGTTCTGCAGATCGAGGACGAGGGTGATGTCATCGCCCTCGCGTGTAAACACGGCCGAGCCCATGCCCTGGTTGTCGCCCAGGCCCGAGATGTCGGCGCTGGCGACCGCCGCCTCGCCAGTCCCAGACGAGTCGGCTCCAGTCGTGTCGCCGCTGGTGCCGGGATCCATGGTCGTACCCGGCTCGCCCGACGAGGATCCCGGACCGGAGCCCGTAGTGTCATCCCCGGGATCGCCCGTGGTCGGGGTATCGGCGGTGGTGCCGGTCTGCACCGTACTCGTGTCACCCGCCGTGTCTCCGCCGCTGTCGTCTCCACAGCCCACGAGACACAATCCAAGTGCCGCCACTGCAAGCAAGGTTCTTTGCATGAGCGGAGGCTACGCGGGCGTGGGGACCGTTCCAAGCGCTCGCTGGGTGGGCGACGGCACCGTGTGGGCAGTCGATGACGCTCGGCAAGGGGCACGAAGAAACCGACGGTGCCTCGCCCGTTGCGCTGGGTGTGTGGGGGCCCACGTGGCGAACCGGTTCGAGCCGCAGTCGGGGGTCAAAAGCCACACGGCCCTCGGGTACCCTGGGCACGTGAAGACTTTCGAAGAGGTCGCAGCGTTCATCCGACAGAACGAGGTTGGCCGGCGGGCGTGCGTGGAGACGCCGTTTGGACGGCGGCTGATGTTCTACGCCGATCTGACGGCGACCGGTCGCTATCTTCACTTCGTGGAGCGCTGGATCCAGCGTATTCGCCCGTTCTACGCCAACACCCACACCGCGGTGTCGTCGACGGGGCGGATCACGACCGCGCTGCGCGAGAAGGCGCGCGAGGTGGTGGCACGCGCGGTGCGAGCGGGTGCCGACGACGTCGTGTTGTTCACGGGCGCGGGCGCGACCTCGGCCATCAACAAGCTGGTGGGGTTGCTGGGGCTGCGCATCGACGAGCCACTCGAGCGTCAGTACGGGCTGTCGGCCAACATTCCCGCGGGGGAGCGACCCGTGGTGTTCATCGGGCCCTACGAGCACCACTCCAACGAGCTTCCGTGGGTCGAGTCGGTCGCCGACGTGGTGGAGATCGGTCTCGACGAGTCGGGGCGGATCGACATCGTGGACCTCCAGCGCAAGCTGTTTGCCCACGCCGATCGTCCCCTCAAGGTGGGGACCTTCTCCGCCGCTTCCAACGTGACCGGGGTCCTCAGTGATGTGGCCGAGATCGCGCGGGTGCTGCACCGCGGGGGAGCGTTTGCGTGCTTCGACTACGCGGCGGCGGGGCCCTATGTGCCGATCGACATGCATCCCGCCGATCCCGAGGCGCGGATCGATGCGCTGTTCCTGTCCACCCACAAGTTCGTGGGCGGTCCCCAGGCTTCGGGCCTGCTGGTGGCGCATCGCGATCTGTTCCGCACCACCCGACCCGAGCGACCCGGAGGCGGGACGGTCTCCTATGTCTCGGGCTCGGGGCGCGATTCGATCGACTACGTGGAGCGCCTCGATGAGCGTGAAGAAGGCGGCACGCCGTCGATCATCGGCGACGTGCGGGCGGGGACCGCGTTCTTGGTGCGCGAGATGATCGGGGCGGAGCGGATCCGAGAGCACGAGGTTCTGTTGGCCCGGCGGGCGCTGGAGCGGCTGTCCAAGCATCCGCGGATCCACCTGCTGGGGCCCCACGACATCGAGCGTCTGGCGATCCTCTCGTTCAACATCGAGGACCTGCACCACGACCTGGTCTCGGCTCTGCTCGACCACCTGTTCGGGATCCAGAACCGAGCCGGGTGTTCGTGTGCGGGACCCTACGGGCACCGCTTGCTGGGGATCGATCGCGAGACCTCCGAGCGCTACCGCAAGCTCATCCGTCGAGGAATCGATGGGATCAAGCCGGGCTGGGTTCGGGTGACGATCCCGTTCTATGCCAACGAGCACGACGTGGAGTTCCTGCTGTCGGCGATCGAGTTCGTGGCCGACTACGGGCGTGCCTTCGTGCCCCGCTACCGGCTGAGCTGGAGCGACGGGGTGTGGCGGCACATCGAACGACCTGCGCCCGACATCGAGCCGATCGAGCTGACGGTGGAGGCGCTCCAAGAGGCAGCTCAGAGCTTCGCGGCCGGAGATCACGAAGCTCCGATGTCGGACCTGCAGGTGTTGGGCGAGCGGGCTCGGTACTTCGAGGAGGCCCGGGAGCTCGCGCGACGGCTGGAGGCGCGTTGGCGCCGGGAGCCTCCGGCATGGAACCCGAGCTGTGGCGACCCCGCCGTGGATGCTCTGGCGTGGTTCGAGCACGTTCACAGTCACTCGATGCCCGCGGCCGCGCTCGAGGACAGCGCCGACACCACCGAGGTTGCTCAGTAGAAGGAGTCTGCGATGCGTCTACACCTGGTCGACGGAACCTTCGAGTTGTTTCGCGCTCACTACGGCAAGCGGCCCGATCACCACGGGCCGGACGGGCAAGATCTCAAGGCCACGCTCGGGGTGGTGTCGTCGATCCTCGCCTTGTTCGACGATCCCGACGAGCGGGCCACCCACATCGCGGTCGCGTTCGACAATCCGATCGAGTCGTTTCGCAACGAGATGTTCGACGGCTACAAGACGGGCGAAGGGATGGAGCCGGTCCTGGTCGCGCAGATGGGCCCCGTGGAAGAGGCGGTGCGCGCAGCCGGAGTGGTGGTGTGGTCGATGGATCGGTGGGAAGCCGACGACGCCCTGGCGACCGGCGCCCGACGGTGGGCCGAGCAGGTCGAGCAGGTACGGATCATGACGCCGGACAAGGACCTGGGGCAGTGCCTGCAGGGCGACCGTGTGGTGCAGGTGGATCGGATTCGGCGGCGGGTCATCGACGAGGCGGCGGTGCGGGAGCGACGAGGCGTGGGCCCGGCCAGCATCCCCGACTACCTGGCCCTGGTGGGCGACACGGCCGACGGCATCCCGGGCTTGCCCGGGTTCGGAGAGAAGGGCACGGCGGCCCTGCTGGGGGAGTACGAGCACATCGAGCGCATCCCTGCCGACACGGCGGCGTGGGCGGTCAAGCCTCGCGGTGCGGCCAAGCTCGCCGCCACCCTGGCCGAGCGTCGTGAAGACGCGCTGCTGTACCGTCGACTCGCGACGCTGGCCTACGACGTCCCGCTGGAGGAGACGCTCGAGGATCTCGAGTGGCGAGGCGCACCGAGGCAGAAGTTTCTCGCGTGGTGTGACCGGGTTGGCGCGCGAAACCTTCGCCAGCGACCGTCGCGTTGGCGCGACGAGGGGTGACGATGGGAGCGCTT
The DNA here is from genome assembly GCA_022601155.1 of Deltaproteobacteria bacterium. Classification (GTDB taxonomy): domain Bacteria; phylum Myxococcota_A; class Polyangia; order Nannocystales; family Nannocystaceae; genus Paraliomyxa. The sequence continues at coordinate 37,978 of JAHZJA010000848.1, forward strand.
CCCCCTGGCCCCTCGGCTCCGTCGATCGTGCAGGCGGTCCAGTTCGGGCGCGACCCCACCGGGTTCCTCGAGCGCTGTGCCGCGCGCTACGGCGACGCCTTCACCATGCGCCTGCCCAACGATCCCCCGCGCGTCATCTGCAGCGACCCCGCCGACATCAAGAAGATCTTCGCGCTGCGCCCCGACGCCTATCGCTCCGACAACCAGAGCATCCATCTCAACCTGGGGAGCAACTCGGTGCTGTTCCAGGACGGCGATCGGCATCGGCGTCAGCGCAAGCTCATGGTGCCCGTGCTGCAGGGGCAGCGACTGCGTGCCTACGCTCAGCTGATGGCGGACGTGACCCGCGAGGAACTCGACGGCTGGCCCCGCGGGTCCTCGTTTCGGCTGCATCCGCACATGCAGGCCATCTCGCTCGACGTGTTCTTGCGCTGTGTGTTCGGGCTGGAGGGGCAGCGGCGCCAGGAGCAACGCCGACGGGTCTTGGACTGGCTGCAAGGGACGATGTCACCGCAGATGTTCGCGACGGGGATGCTGGTCAGTGCCAATCGGCTGCGCCGGCTGCTGGATCGTGCCGTGGATCAGGCTCGGTCCAACGGACGACGGCCGCTGTTGTTTCGTGGGGTGGCGCAGGCCAAGGTCGATCTGCTCGCCCTGCTCCAGGGGGAGATCGACGCGTGTCGGGAGCAGGGGGTCGAGCACCGTGAGGATGTGCTGTCGTTGCTGGTGCAGGCGCGCTACGAGGATGGCGACCCGATGGAGGACGAGGACATCCTCGATCAGCTGATCACGCTGCTGGTGGGCGGCCACGAGACCACGGCCAACTCGCTGTCGTGGGCGGTGTCGCTGATCGTCGATCATCCGCGGGTGCTGGCCAAGGTC
>JAHZJA010000849.1 GCA_022601155.1 Deltaproteobacteria bacterium
GACACCACCGCCGAGCAAGCATTCCACCGGGCGCTGGGTAACGACCGTCGCCATCTCGGCGCGCTGCTGTGGCTGACCGAGGTCTTCTTCGAGCGCGGCGCCTACCAAAAGTCACTCGGGTACGCCCGCAAGGCCACCAAGGTCGCGCCGCGGAGTGGAGCCGCGCACATGTGGCTGGGCGACGCCTGCTTCCGTGTGCATCGCTATGACGAGGCCCGCCGTGAATACGAGCGTGCCCAGCAGCTCGACCACGAGGGCGCCGCGCGAGCGCTGCAGCGAGTACGCAGCCGGGTCGGCGACTGACACTGCGCCTGGAACCACCCGCTGTCGATCAGCCCATTCGGACACGAGGGAGCGGCGATGCAACCGGGCTGGCGACGGTCTTCGCCGGGCACCATGCCCCCAACGCCCGGCGCCGTCGAGGACGTGGGAGCACCTACGCGACCGGGTCGGCGCCCGACTTCGCCGGGCTCCACGCCCCCACGATCAACGCCTTCAGGCGCGTGGAGTCGGACGCCGATGTCTTGCACATGAAGCCGCTCTTGTGGGCGAAGTGGACATCGGCCTCGCCCTCCACCTTGGAGAAGTCCAGCTGCGGATGATCCTCGTAGCGACCGATGCCATAGCCCGCTCCCCGGCGGTCGGGATAGACGATGGCCGCGATGGTCGAGTCGAGCTCGTTGGCCCGGATGTAGTTGCCGACGGCCGTGCTGGGCTCGTCGACCAGGGGGTCGGTCCGCGGCAAGAACACCGCCTCGATCACCTCGTCGCCGTGTGCGATCGACCAGCGCTCGACGTGCGCAGCCGCGAAATCGATGCGCTCGCGCGCCACCCGAAGAAACTCCAGCAAGTCCTCGCCGACGAAGCGCATGTACTCGTACAGCGTGTCGCCAGGAGGAAGCTCGGTCGTCCGCGCAAAGCGGCGCAGCAGCGTGATGTCGATCGGCGAGTTGAGCTGCGAGACGGCGCGCCGCGACACGCCCAGCCACTGCGCGGTCTTGTTGGGCCCGCGCGAGTCGAACCACTCGGCCGTCTCCAACCAGTCACAAAACCGCAGCGCGTCTTCGTACAGACCCAAGTGCTCGAGCACCAGACTCAGCGCACAGGTCGGGGCGTGCTCGCGCGGAAAGTGATGGTGGTCGAAGTTCATCCGCTCCGGGTCGTGAACCCCACCGATGTCCACGACAGCCACCTGTGGGTCGGCGAGTTCCTCGTCGGTGGGCAAGCGCCGAACGACGGGAACGCCGTGCTTGGCGATGAGGACGCAGACAGCCAACAGGTCGTCTTTGTGCGCCCCCCCGGGGTGCGTGAGGATCGTGCGGACCATCGGGCGCCGACATACCACGGCCCCGGCGACGCCGCCCAGCGGGCCTGGACGACTCAGAAGCGACCGTGCACGCCGACCCGAGCCCAGCCCGCGGTGAGCGACAGCCTCGCCGCCGACCGCGACCGGTCGCGCGAGACCACCAGCAAGGTCACGCCCGTCGCCACCAGTGCCCCCCCCAGCGCCACCACCCCGATGCCCGGGCCCCGGGTCGCGTGCAGGAACCTGCAGTTGCCCAGCGGATCGACGTCGTCACCGTCGCACGCGAGGCGGTTGGGGCGACCGTGGACCACGATGAGCGGCACACCAATCGCGACCGCGGCCACGCCCGCGCCCAGCGTCGACCACCCCGCTATCCGCAGGCGTCGGTCACGGTGGGTTCGAGGTATCGGCTCGAGCTCCAGCCGCACGGTGGCCCGCACCCCGACGACCGCCTCCACCTCGCGTTGCTCGGCCACGTACCCGTCGCGCTCCGCCCTCACCACGTGTCGCCCGGGCTCCACCACGCGCTCCATCGGAGTCGCCCCCACCACCTGACCATCGACACGGATCACCGCGCCTGGTGGATCGCTGTCGAACACCAGCACGGGGGGCTCCAGCGCGAGCGCATCGAGTCGGCTGCCCACCGCCGCGGCCTGGCCATCGACCAGCTGCTGCACCTCGGCAAAGCCACACACCTCACAGCGCTCGGCGGACTCCGCCACCACCGCGGCCGTTGCCGCATCGATGACGGTGAGCCCGATCGCGTAGTCACGCCCTTGGACCGTGACGGTCATCCCCACCGCGTAGTCGGCCCCGGCCTCGCGCGCCACTCGAGCTCGACACGACGCGGTCTCGCAGCTGGCGAGCTGCCCCGGCGCCTGCGCGAGCTCGAACCCGCCACGGGTCAGTCCCGTGCGGAGCGATTCGTTCAGCTCCGTCCGGCGATTGTCGGGCAGCGTGCCATCGACCACCAGCGGAGCCACGACCACGGTGGTGGGGTCATCGGTCGAGGGCTCTGCGCCCGCCGCCATGGGGACGGAGACCACCGCCCAACCCACCAACGCTGGCCACCCCCTCACCCAGCGTCCGTACCTCCGCTGTCGACGGTCGTGGCTCATGCTCCAGCATGGAGCCTACCGATCATGCACCGAATCCAAAACCTCGGGCTCGTCACGACGGCGCAGCGTGAGCAGGCCTCCCACCCCCAACGCCAGGATCCACGCCCAACCCGCCCCGGGCCCGGTGTTGCTGCACCCGCAGCCCCGGCCATCGTCCACGGCGCCCGACCCGGGCTGTGGCGGCCACTGGCCAGGATCCCCGCACGGATCCAACGACGCGAGCGATGTGGGGCTGCGTGGCGGACCAAATTCTTCGTTCCACGCGTCGAGCAGCTCGCCGATCAAGGGACGATTGTCGACCTCGATGACCGGGGCACCGCTGGGGGGTAGATACGCGATCGTCTCCGCCCACGGCATCTGATCCGGCCGGATGTCGGGCCACCCGCCCGAGCGCAGGGCAACGAGGTCTCCGCTCGGCAAGCTGAAGCTGGTCTCCCCGCTGCAAAAGCGGTTGCGCGTGCCGACCCGGGTCAGGCCGGTCACCATCGGCAAGTCGGGCGTGGCGTGGAACATCGGATCGAGGGTCATCTCGTGCGGCGACAACATCGTCACCATGCGGGTGAGGTACGGCCACGTGTCGAGCAGTTCCTGTGCATGCAAGGCGGGCTCGACGATGCGCACCTCGAAGTCCATCGCAAAGCGCTCCCCCGTCCACGCGTCCGGCGGCACCGCGCTGGCGAACGCGGCAGGGTCGTCACACATCGTCTCGATGGGATTGTCGGGCGGCGTGGGCAGGTGTCGCGTGATGAGCCCCTCCACCAACGGATGCAACCCACCGCAGATGCCGTCGTCGCCGTATCCCACCAACTGTTGATCGAACAGCGCTTCCACGGCTTCGCCGGGCGACGCCGCGTTGCGAAACACCTCGGCGTCCCACTCGAGCCCCGGAAGGCCGATGCGCGAGACGACGTCCGCCGGTCCGGCGTACTCGGTGACGAATGCATGGCCCCCCGCGCCCGGCTCGTCGATCGCCCGGGACACCACATCCCGGTAGTTCATGCCCGAGTTCATCCAGTCGATCTTCAGCGGATTGAGCGTCACATCGCGATAGTTCGACGAGGCGAAGCGCCCCTCTGCGAGCATCACCGCGCGGATCTCGAGGTCGTCCTGCGCCGCAATCCGCGTGAGACGAATCGGGATGCAGGGCTCCTGCCCCTCGTAGCGCAGCACGATCGGGTGGATCTCGGAAGCTCCCGCGTACGCCAACAACCGGAAGGCAACGAACAAGTGGCCCTCGGCCAGGTACTCCTGGAGGATCGGGCGCGCGGCCTCGTCCTGCGTAAAGCCGTTGTCCCCCAGCCACTGCATGACGCCGTCGGCGGTCCCTCCATCGAGTACGAAGACCTCGAAGGCACCCACCGCCTCGTGCGACACGACGTTGGGGCCATCATCCGGGCCCGAGCCGCCCCCTGCATCCAGGGCCAGGCCATCGCCGTCCACGTCGCCCCCCTCGGCATTGCACATGTCGGGATCACCGACCGGCTCGTCTCCGCATGGCTCCACCCAGTTGCCGAGGCCATACGACGGCACGGTCGCGGCCATGACGTTGGCAAACAGTTGCTGCGACCCCACCGACAGCTCGGGTACGGCCGTCACGGGCACCACCCACGCGAACTGCTCCGCTTCGGTGTCCGGATCGTATTCGATCTGGATGTGAGCCTCGACGTGGCCATCTTCGACCACGAACAGGATCGTCTCGCCGGTCTGCTCGACGGGCATCGGGTTCGGTCCGCCGTCGCAGAACGTCCCTCCGCACGCCTGGGCTGGACGCGGGGCCACGGCCACCGTCATCGCCATCGTCACTCCCACGGCGAGGCCCAGGCCTACCCGTCTCGATATTCCGATTGCCACGCAACACAAGACGGCCCCAGCGGCCCCCAGCGGCTCAACGATTTTTCAGTCGATGCCGAAGGGCGACACGCACCACGTGAAACGGCGATCCGGAGCATCTTCGCCCCGCGATCGCCGTTTCGCCTCCACCCCGAGTCGGGTGGGCTCCGTAGCCTCAGCAGGCGGGCTGGTAGCCGCCTTCACAGGCCTTGGTCTTGTACTCGGCGGCCTTCTTCTTGCTGCGCTTGCCGCCGACGCCCTTGTCCCACGCCAGGCTCATGAAGTAGCAGCCGGTCGCATCGCCGGCCTCGCAGGCGGCGTCGAACATGGTGCGTGCCTTCTTCGGCTCCTTGGCTCCGCCGTCACCCAGCATCGCCATGCGGCCCACCGAGACACAGCCGGTCTGGTTCCCGCCGTCGCAGATCTTCTGGTACAGCTCGCGCGACTTGGCCATGTCGGGCTCGCCCGCGACACCGGTCTCGAGCAAGATCGCCGCATTGAGACAGCCCTTGTCGGGCAGCTCGCCCTCGCACACGCTGAGGTGGAGTTCGAGGGCCTTGGTCGGGTCGGCGTCGCCGCCCTGCCCCTTCTCGAGGAACACGGCGTAGTTGTAGCAACCAAGAGCGTGACCGCCGTCGCAGCCCTTTTGGTAGTACTCGCGCGCCTTGGTCACGTCCTGCGGACCCTCTTCGCCGGTCTCCCACTTGATGGCCAGCGCGGTGCAGACCGGGGCGTTGCCCTCGTCATCGCAGGCACGGGCCTGAAGGGTCCGCTGATCCTCGGGCTCGGGCTCCGGCTCCGGTTCAGGCTCCGGCTCCGGCTCCGGCACCACGACCGGCTCGGGCACGGGCGCGGGCTCCGGCGTGGAAGTCTGGTTGTCCTGCTTGGAGCAAGCCAACGCGAGCAGGGCACTGCAAACCAACAGAGCGGGCGTTCGCATGACTCGGCTAGTTAGCACGAAGCATCGGCTCCTGTCCCGCCCCACGCCACCGCTCGTACCGTGGGGTCCAAACCCGCAATTTCGCGTCCTGCTCGGGGCTCGCGTCAGCGTCGGCGGGGCGCCTGCGGGACCATCGGCATCGTGACCGTCTCGCCATCCCGCAGCACCGAGATGTCGACCGATTTTTCCGGCTCTAGTACGGCGAACACGGCCATGTAGTCGTCGAGGTTGTGGACCTCGCGGTCGCCGATCTTCTGGATGACATCGCCTTTTTGCAGCCCCGCCTTCGCCGCCGCGCCACCCTCCCGAACCCCGGACAGGCGAACCCCGTCGACCTTGGCTCCGTAGTCCGGAATGGTACCCAGCGACACACGGAAGCCCCCACGGGCCGGAGCCTTGCGTGCAACCTTGATGAAGTCAGGCTCGATCGACTCACTGGCGAGGGTATGCACCACAGCCATCGCAATCCCGCCGATGGTGGCCGCCCCCTCGAAGTTGATCTTGTCGATGTCGTCGCTGGGCTTGTGATAGTCGGTGTGCGATCCGGTGAAGAAGTGCAGCACCGGGAGGCCCGCCTCGTAGAAGCTGGTCTGATCCGAGGCCCCATAGCCGTCGTCCGAGGTGCTCACCGGTTGTGCTCCGCGGGCGCGATCGACGACGTCGTTCCAGACGGACGAGGTGCCCATCCCCGAGATGATGAGCCCTTGCTCGGTCCCCAGACGACCGACCATGTCGAAGTTGAGCATCGCGATCATGCGCTTGCGGAGCGCGGCGGGGATCTGCTCGACGTAGTGCTTGGAGCCCAGCAGTCCCATCTCTTCGGCGCCGAAGGTCACGAAGTGCAAGGTGTAGGGGCGCTGCTCGACGGGCAGAGCCCCGAATACACGGGCCATCTCCAGCACCACGGCCACACCCGAGGCGTTGTCGTCGGCGCCGTTGTGAATCGCGTTGACCCCCGGCGCGAGCGAGTGGCTGGTGCCCTCGCCCAGGTGGTCCATATGAGCGCCCATCACCACCACGGGGCTCCCCTCGGCGCCGGGCAGCACGCCCGCGACGTTGGCCGTGCGCAGCTCGATGGGCTCGATGGTGGTGAGCAGCTCGGCCTTGGTCCGACTGCGACGCCCGACCTTGAGCCGCTTGGCCTGGGCTGCACCCGCCCCCACCTTGGCCTTGCCACCAAACGCCCGCAGCAGCAGCGTCGTTCCCTCTTTGCCCACCCAGACCGCGGGCAGGCGCAGATCGTTGGCGGCGCCGTGGTTGGGATACGGGGTGTCCATGCCGGGCTCCCACAGGATGAACCCCGCCGCGCCGTGGTCCCGGGCGGCGATGAGCTTGGACTGCGGGCGCGTGGATGCGGGGGACAGGTGGGGATCGTCGGTGGGCGCTCCGCCCAGAGCCACCACGATCGCACCCTTGACCACCTCGTCCAGCCCTTCGTAGTCCCCCGTGCCCTTGCCGTTGCTCATGATCCCGTGACCCACGAACACCAGCCGTGCCGACACGGGCGTGCTCGACGTACCGGAGAACGGCACCAAGCCGTGGGGCACCGCCTTGTTGCCCAGCGCGAGACGACTGGGCTCGGTCGCTCGCACCCCATCGGTGACGGTGAAGATCTGTCGGTACCCGTCGCCGAAGCCCGGCTGCAGCCCCGCGGCCTTCATCTGGGCCTCGACGTGCTCCTGAACGCGGACATCGGCTTCGGTCCCCGGGGCTCGACCCATCTGGGCATCGGCGGCGAGGAACTCCACATCGGCCCGCAGCCGGGCAAGGTCGGCCGTCAGCTCGGGCGCCGCAGCCTTGCCGTCGGCCCCTCCGGATGCGGTGGTGGCCGGCTTGGCGTTGGACGACGCGGCACCGTCGGGCGAGTCACTGCCGACCGACAGATGGCAGCCCAGAGCGACGAGGAGCGGGACGACGGCGTAGCGCAGGCGCATGCCCGGAGCCTACCCGTAGCGGCGAGCGCCGTCACCGGCCGGGCTCACGCCCAATACAGCAGGCAGCCCACGATCCAAAGACCGCCTGCCACCATCCACAAGGCGCAATACCCGATGATGTCGCGCGCCCGCACCCCGGTGATTGCAAGCAATGGCAGCGCCCAAAACGGCTGCAGCATGTTGGTCCACTGGTCGCCATAGGCCATCGCCATCATCACGGTAGAGACCGGCAGATCGAGCGCAAGCGCGCCCTGAACGAGGATTGGGCCCTGCACCGCCCACTGCCCGCCCCCCGACGGCACCAGCAGGTTGAGCAAGCCCGCGGCCAGGAATCCGACCACGGCGAATGCGCCTGGACCCGCGCCCGCGAACAACCGCGACAGCGCCGACGACAGCCCCGCTCCGCCCATGATCCCCATGATCCCCGCGTAGAGCGGAAACTGCAGGATGATCCCGGTGCAGCTGCGCACACCATCTTCACACGCCGCCAAAAATCGCACCGGATGCCCATGCACCACCAAGGCGGCGAGCAGCAGCGTGAGGTTGATGGTGTTGAAGCCCAGTCGCCCCACACCTTGCTCGACGAGATACAGACCCAGCGCCCCGGCCAGCGGTGCCGCCAACAACCAGATGATGAGTGGAGACCGCTCGATCCGCTCGACCGCCCCGCTTGGCGGCGGCGGATCGGACACCGGTTGCTCCTCGGGCAGCTGCGGCGCGGCGACGGGCTCTGGATCATGCCCCTGCTTTGGGGTCAGCACCCAAAAGAGCAGCGGACCCAGCAGCAGCAACCCACCGCTCACCACCAGGTTGAGCGGACCCAGCAGCGACTCGGACAGAGGGATCGCACCCACCTGGGCGGCCAGCTCGGGCCCGAGCACCTCGGTCATCCCTTCGACGGTCGCGGACTTGAGCGGAGCACTCCCCGAAGCGCCACCGTGCCACGTCATCAACCCCGAGTAGCCCGCGGCACACACGAGCGGATAGTGCAGCGCCCAGCCCCTTCGCTTGGCCACACGTCCGGCCTCGCGGGCGAGCAGCGCTCCGCCGATGAGCGCGAGGCTCCAGTTGAGCAACGACAGCGCAATCGAGACCAGAGCCACCAATGCCACCAACACGCGCGGCGTGGGGGCACGGTGGGCGATGGAGGCCAGCCCTCGGCGCACGACCCCAGCCGCGGCCAGGGCACTGCCCAGCACCAGCATCGTGCACATCTGCATCGTGAAGGTCAGCAGCTTCCACAGCCCGCCGCCACCACTCCAGTCGCGCAGCATGTCGAGCGGAGCCCGCCCCCACGCCAGCGCGACCACCATCACCACCACCGTCAACAACACCGCGATGGCGAAGGGATCGGGCACGACCCGGCCGAAGCCTCGGCGTGACGCGACCCCCAGCCGTGCCAGCGGGTTCATGCCGCGTCCTCGGGCTGCGCTTGGCCCACGCCGAACGTCTCGATGCGAGCACGAAGGTCGTCCGGCCACGGCACGGCACGGCGAAACGTGGGGCGCTCGGGATCCAGATCCATCAGCGCGCAGACGGTTCGACCTCGCAGCCGAACCTCGTCCTGTGGGTCTTCGGCCACCACCCGATAGTCCAGCGTGATCGACGATCCCCCCAGCCGAGGGACGCGAAGCTCCACCACCAGGGCATCGCCAAAGCGGCACGGAGCCGCGAAATCGGCCTCGGTGTGGACCGAGGGCAGGCCCAGCTTGCGCCCGCCGATGAGCACCTCGTAGGGCTGGCCCAGCGCGTCGCCAAACCACCGCTCCATCGCCTCGTGGAACTTCTCGAAGAACCGCGGAAAGTAGACGATTCCCGCCGGGTCACAGTCTCCCCAGGTCACCCGGACCGGGTAGCGATAGACCCCGGCTGGCGCCGTGGGAGGCTGCGGCACGGACATGGCAGGAGTGTATGCTCGGCCGATGCCACTGGTCGAGTACACCGCCTCCGAGGGTCTGGCCCAGCTGACGCTGAACGTCCCCCCCGCCAACTGCTACTCGTACGAGATGATGAAGGACCTCGATGCGGCCGTGCTCGAGGCTCGCTTCGACCCCGACGTCCACGTCATCGTGCTGTGCGGAGCGGGCGAGAAGTTCTTCTGCGCCGGCGCCGACATCTCGATGCTCCGCGGCGCCGATCCGTACTTCAAGTACAACTTCTGCCTCCACGCCAACGAGACCCTGCTGCGGCTGGAGAACACGGCCAAGCTGGTGATCGCAGCCATCGACGGGCACTGCGTCGGCGGCGGGCTCGAGGTGGCGCTGGCCGCTGATATCCGGGTCGCACGCAAGAACTCCGGCAAGTGTGGACTGCCCGAGGTGAAGCTGGGCGTGTTGCCCGGCACGGGCGGCACCCAGCGTCTGGTGCGAATGGTCGGCAAGGCCCGCGCCATCGAGCTGATGGCGGGCGGCGAGGTGTTCGACTTCGACCACGCGGCCCAGCTGGGGCTGGTCAACCAGGTATGGGAGACCGACGATCACGACGCCTTCATGGCCAAGGCGCGGGAGTACGCCCGAACGTTCGTGCCGCCCGCCACAGCCGGCCGCGCGGTGGGGCTCATCAAGCGCGCGTGCCAAACTGGCGCGGAGATCGGGCTGAGCGAGGGGCTGGCCCTCGAGCGTGAGCTCCAGCAACGCTTGTTCGAAGGCGACGATGCGCGCGAGGGGCTTGCCGCCTACATCGACAAGCGCAAGCCACAGTTCTCCGGTCGCTGATCCCCATCGGGTACCGGCTGCTATGATGGGCGCAGCTGTCCGATGCACGCGCTCATCCCCGCCCTCGTGCTCGCCGCCCTCGGCTCCGCGCTCGCCGCCCACAGCGGCCCGGCCCCCTCGCA
>JAHZJA010000850.1 GCA_022601155.1 Deltaproteobacteria bacterium
ACGGCGACCACGTTGGGGTGGGCCAGGCGGGCGAGTGCCTTGGCCTCGCGCATGAGCCGGTCGCGACCGCTGCCCGTGCCCTGCGCCTCCCACGACTCTTCGGACGACATCGAGGGCCGGAGCACCTTGACCGCAACACAGCGATCGAGCTCGGGGTCGTACGCCGTGTACACGTCGCCCAGCCCCCCCGAACCCAGCGGCTCTACGATGAGGTAGCGACCGACCGCCGCCCCTCGCGACAGCCCCTGCGACTGGGGCCCAAAGTCCAGACTCGACGGTGCATCGTGCGCGGGCCCGTCGGTATCCCATCCCGCCGTGACCGCGGCCGGACCCCCTGCCGCGGGCTCGGTCGCGGGAGCACTGACCTGCACCGTCAGGGGCTCGAGGAGATCGGCGAGGCCGGCCGGCTCACCCCCCGCGGCGCCGTGGTCCACCCGCGCGCGACAGGCCTCGCACCCCACGATGTGATCCGCCACATAGTCGCGCTGCGGCAACGGGAGATTGCCCTCCCCAAACTGAAACAGCACCAGGGCGGCAGGGCAGGCGCTCGCGCTCAAAACCGACCTCCGAGCATGCCTGGGCCCAGTTGGAGACGGCGAGCCACCGTGTCGTCGCGACGACCTCGGCGCAGCCGCGCCGCGATCAGCAGGGCCGCGCCCACCACCACGAAGGCCCCGCCCGCGGTGGCCAGTGCAATCCCGTGCGGCAGCGTGTTGTAGCGCTGGCGACAGTTGCCCAGGGCGTCGACGTCGGGCCCCGAACAGCGCGCCTGGTACGGGCCGTCATCGATCACCAAGAAGGTGACCCCCGCCGCGAGCCCTGCCGTGCCCAACCCCAGCGCCGACCACCCGAAGGGCGCCACTGGCACGGCCCGCGTTGGGCAGGGGCCCGCACCCGTGGCCAACGGCCCGGCCGCCGGGGTCGTGAGCAGCTCGAACTGCACCCGCTCCCGTACCCCCTGCACGGCCTCGAGCTCGACCTGTTGATCGACGAACCCCTGCTTGCGGGCCACGGCCTCGTGCGACCCCGCCTCGACCTCGAACTCGAGCGGCGCAACCCCGATGCGCTCGCCGTCCACCCAGATCTCGGCGCCAGCCGGGTCCGATGCGATGGCGAGCACCGCGGGCGCCAGGCTGAGCCCGTCCATCTTCTTGCGCAGCCCGGCTGCCTGCGCGGTCACCAGGTCACCGACCTCGGCCAACCCACACAGCTGACAGCCTTCCACGCTGCTGGCGACCACCGTGCCGTCGCGGCCATCGATGATCTCCAGCCGAACTTCGTAGTTGCGCTGGTCGACGGCGATCTGCGATCGCACCAAGAACCGTGCCTCGATCGCCTTGGCCACGGATTGGAAGCACGCCGGGTCGGCACACTGCGTGCTCCCAGCCCTTTGCGCGACGATCCCCGGTCCGATCACCTCCATCCCCGCCTGGGTCATCCCGTCCGACAGGTTTCGCTGGAGTCGCTCCCGCCAGCCCTCGTTGAAGTCCCCCTCCAGCTCCACGGGAAGCAGAGCCGCGCGTCCTTGTGCACCACTGGGCGCTGCGACTGCGGTCGCCGGCAAGACGGTCACCAGCGCAGCCACCACCGTGGCCACGCCCGCGCGAAAAGGGGCCCCCATCGGGGATGAGACTACCATCTCGGCCCTTCTCGGGAGCCATCCGGGGCGAGGCAACCCTCCCCTCCCCGGCCTTCGTCACGCCCGATCGTCAGCCGTGGCTCGACGTTCACCCCCCGGTTACGGCCCAGTCTCGGCCACGACCCCCGGCGTAGGTCGTACCCGGTGGACAATGGGCCCACCCGCTCATCCGAACACCCTCGCACTCACCAACACGACGGGCTCATCGTCGCTCGACAACACCGTCGTCCAGTCGCTTCTGTAGGTGCCACCGCCGATGGCTCGACCCATGCCGATGACAGTGGAGGTCTCGTCGAGCATGTTGTGGTTGTGCACAGACGAAGTCCGCCACTGCTCGAACGTGGCCGAGGCCGCGCCGTTGCCCGCCGCGATGTTCTCGGACATCTGTGCCGAGTCGACCTCGCGCCCCTGCTCATGGCAGGCCGCGCACGCCCGATCCCACGGTGATGTGCCCGACAGGCCGGTGTGGTCGAAGTCGTCGTTGTCGCGCACCATCGACATGGCGATCTCGAAGGGTGCGATACAGTATCGGCAACGATGGCTCGTTCCAGGCGACCGCTCGCGATGTTGCTGAGTCTCGCCCCCGTGGGGGTGGGTGCGTGTGAACGCTCCCCCACCGCGGCCCCCGAACCAGTGGCTGCAGCCGGTCCCGCCGCAGCACCCAAGGGTGCAGCGACGACCGAGCCACCGTCGCCGACCGCCACGCCATCACCCGACAGCGAGCCTTCGCCCGCCGTCGCCACGGCCGCGTCCACCGCCGACGCACCGACTTCCGACACGGCCGTCGCAGCGGAGCCCACCCCCCAGGAGCTGTCCATCCTCGCGGACTACCGCGCAATCGCGCCGTTCCTCGGTGACGACGATCCCGACACCTGGACGCCCGCCGAGCGTCGCTTCCTCGAGGACTGGCTCGACGAGACCGACTGGGCCTGGTTCGAGTCCAACGACTTTAGCGGCGACACGATCCGCAAGAACTGGGTGCTGTCGATGGCCGCCCAGGCGAGCAAGGGCAAGCGGTCGATCATCAGGATGCCCCTTTACCCCAACGTGGGCTGGGGCTGCGAAGTCCCCAGCATCTGGGTGGCGACGGGCGACTTCAACCCCGATGTCGCGTTCATTGTCCCGACCGGCGACACCCAGCACGTCGACCGCTGCGAGCAGTGCTTCGATCTCGAAGACGAGCAGCGTGGGCCGTGCGAAGACCGGCACTGCTCCATGCAGGTCGAAGGCTACTTCACCGGGACATCCACCACGCCGACCGAGGGCTGCCACGAGATCGGGTACGAGTTCCACATCAACCGCTCGACCACCCGGGGCGGAACCCCCACCCGGTACCTGCTGGGCCTGGCCGCGGGGGCAGCGGAGCCGGATGGACCCCCGATCGACAGCGGCCCGGCGTGGGGAGTGATGTTCGCCAACGCGTTTCGCAACGACCCCAAGGCGCTGCCGCGAGCCCAGGCCAAGCACCAAGCGGTCGTCGACGCCGGACACACCACGGCCCAGCTGCTCGACTCACGGCGCATCCCAACGCTGTGGTGCTGCAGCTGGGTGGTGCTGGTGGAGCGCTTCGAACACGAAAAAGGGGCCCGGGCACTGGCTCGGACCCTCGGCAAGACGGCGCTGGGCAAGCCCATCGTGCGCCGTCTCTACTGATCGGACTCGGCGGCTAGTTCCACACCCCGCAGCTATCTTGATACGTACCGTTACACACCTGACCATCGGTGGGCCAGTTCATCCCGTTCGAGTCGGTGTACGACTGGTTGCTGGGGTCGAACCCGAAGACACATAGATCACAAGCATCTCCCAGACCATCGAAGTCCTGGTCGAGAGGCGGAAGCTCGCACGCAAACGGCCACAGCTCGGCGACGCCTCCGACCTCGGCCGGCAGCAGCGGGACGTTGGTCGCCACAGTCAGCCCGGCCTCAGCCAGGGCGTCCTCGCAGCCAGCGGGAAGGCTCAACATCCCGGGGATCTGGGCCAACGCGGTGGGGACTGCACGACACTGGCCCATCGCCTCGTCCTGCTCCGTGCACCCGGTGGTGATCGGAATCCCGTCGGGATCGACCAGCACGCCGTCCCCTGGGTACTGGACCGTGCAGCACTGCCCTTGCACCGATACCGCGTAGAAGGCCTTGCGCGCGGGGCTGCGTCGTTCCTGGCAGTCAGGGTGCATCTCGCACGCGTTGCCGACGAAATCGCCGTCGGGGTCCTCCCCCTCCTGCATCGCTCCGTCGGCGACCTGCTGCGGATTGGCTACCGCTGTGCAGGAATCGCAGATGTCACCCACGCCATCGGCGTCGAGGTCGGCGTGATCGCACACGCCCATGCTCGTCTCGCAGCTGCGACCCGAGGGGCAGTCGTTGTCGTTGACGCATGCCACCACGTCGACCAGCGGCTGCCGTGGGCAGGCATCGACACTGTTGGTCAGGCCGTCCTGGTCGAAGTCGTCGTCGGGGCCCAGCCCGACCACCCCCGCCGATCCGGGCAGTTGCTGCCCCTCGCACGCGTCGCCCACCATGTCGCCGTC
>JAHZJA010000851.1 GCA_022601155.1 Deltaproteobacteria bacterium
GCCCACCATGGATGCCCTGCTCGAGGCGCTGAAGCCTCGTCGCCGCAGCTGGAAGGGCGTGGCCGCGGCGATGGCGGTGATGTCGGCCGTGGGCGTCTACGGAGCGGTAATGGTGGCAGACACCTCGGACGCGTGCCGAGGCACCGACGACGCGCTGGCGCGGGTGTGGAACGACCAGTCGCAGACGAAGGCCGAGGCGGGGCTGGTCCGGACCGGGCTTCCGTCGTCTCCACGGATCTGGGAAGGCCTTCGCCCGGCACTTGAGGCCTACACGGAGCAGTGGTCGCAGACCCGCGTTCGAGTCTGCGAGGCCACCCGGGTTCATGAAGAGCAGTCGGAAACGCTGATGGACCAGCGGATGGAGTGCCTGGACCTGCGATTGGGGGCGGTTCGAGAGTTGATGGCCGCGTTCGGCGAGGCCGACTCGGAGACGGCGCTGCGAGCGAGCCGCGCGGTCGCGCGGCTGCCCGCGATTGGCCCGTGCGAGCGAGTGGGGGCGGACGTGGTCGCCAAGCCCAGGGCCGACGGTCCCAAGGCGGCGGCGCTGCGACTGGAGCTGGTGGCGGCCCGCACATTGCTCACCGTGGGGAAGTTCAGCGCAGCCGAGGGCAGGGCCGAGGCGATCCGGTTGGACGCGGTCTCGTTGCCCGCGCCCTCGATCGCGGTGGAGGCTCAGCTCGTGCGTGGGCTGGCGGAGCGGAGACTCGGCCGGACGCTCGATGCCGTCGCGACGCTCTACGATGCGAGCTGGTCGGCGCTGGGGAAGGGCCTGGACGAGATCGCACTCGAGGCGACCCTGGTCCACCTGGAGACCGTCGGTGTGGCCCTGGTCGATCGCGACGCCTCCGAAGCAGGGATCGTCGCTGCGCAAGCGCTGCTCGAGCGTCTGGGCGCTCCGCCCGAGCGCCGCATCGCGATGCTCAGGGTGACCGCGGCGGTCTTGGCTCGGCTCGGACGATACGAGGAGGCCCGGCAACGCGCCGAGCAAGCGACCAAGCTCATCCGCACGCTGCGAGGAGCCCACGACGTCGACTATCCTTCGGTTCGTCGAGTCGAGGGTGACGTCGCGCTGTTCTCGGGTCGTCTGGAGGACGCCAAGACGATCTACGAGGAGCTGGCGCTCGAGCGCGGCGGCCACTTCGCGTCCGATCGCCTCGGAGCGGCGGCGGCGTTCAACAACCTGGCCATTGCGCATGCACAGCGCGGCGAGATCGATCTGGCGGAGCGATACTTCGACCAGGTCTATCGGGTGCGGCTCGAAATCCTGGGGAATGAGCACCTCTTGGTTGCCGACGCGTTGCTCAACCTCGCGGGTATCGCCGATGCTCGAGGCGAGCTGGAGCGGACTCTCGATCTGTCGGGCCAGGCGCGGGACATCTATGCGACGCGCCTGGGAACAAGCAATGCCAAGACGAATGCCGCCGAGCTGGGGCGGGCGATGGCGTTGGAGCGCCTGGGTCGAATCGAGGAGGCCGAGACGATCTACCGTCGGGGTCTGGACACGCAGCGCGCGGAGATGGGACCCGACCATCCCGACTTGGTGCTGTGGCTGCGCGCGTTGGGGCGACTGTTGATGGATCGCCCCGAAGGCGCGAAGGAAGCCATAGGGTTGCTCGAGACCGGGCTCGAGCTGGCCCGAGCCCGCGCGCGCGAAGGAGGCCAGGCTCGAGGTGAGGACAAGGACATCGAGTTCTTGGAGAAGTCCCTCGCCGAGGCTCGCAGTCGCCTCGCCGGCACGTCGCCCTTCCCGGAAGCGGAGCCGGAAGCGGAGCCCCCGGCCGACTCAGGCTCGCAGTGAGACGCCGCTGTCGGCGTCGAACAGGTGCAGGTCGGTCACGGCCAGGGTGATGGTGCTGCCACGGTCGACGGGCCGCGATCCGGCGAGGCACGCGATGAACGGCTGACCGCCGAGCTGCCCGTGGACGTGGGCATCGGGACCGAGGGTCTCGACCAGCTCGGCGCGCAGCGTCAACGCTCCATCGGCGGCGGGGGCCACGTCGTGCGGACGAATGCCCAGGCAGACCGGTCGCCCCTCGGCGAGGTCCTCGAACCGAGCCTCGGAGGGCACGGCGATCGCGGTGGTGCCGTCGTCGTCGCTCACGCGCAGGGTGGTCGTGCCCTGGTCGTGGCTCACCCGGGCGTCGACGAAGTTCATGGCGGGACTACCCACGAACCCCGCGACGAAGCGATTGGCGGGGCGCTCGTAGATCTCCAGCGGGGCGCCCGACTGCTGGATGTGGCCGCCTTCGAGCACGAACAGTCGGTCGGCCAGGGTCATCGCCTCGACCTGGTCGTGGGTGACATAGACGCTGGTGGCGCCCAGCTTGTCGTGAAGCCGACGGATGTCGACCCGAACCTGGTTGCGCAGCGCGGGATCGAGGTTGGACAGCGGCTCGTCGAACAGGAACAGCGACGAGCGCCGGACGATGGCGCGACCCATGGCGACCCGCTGTCGCTGCCCTCCGGACAGCGCCCGGGGATGACGGTCGAGCAGCGGCTCGAGCCCCAGCATCCCCGCCGCCTCGTCTACACGCTCGCGGATCACGGCGGGATCTTCCTTGCGCAGCTCGAGGCCGAACGCGAGGTTTTGGCGCACCGTCATGTGGGGGTACAGGGCGTACGACTGGAACACCATCGCGAGGTCACGGTCGCGCGGGGGTAGGTCGGTCACGTCGCGTTCACCGAACATGATCCGACCTCCGCTGACCTCCTCGAGCCCGGCGATGAGTCGCAGCAGGGTCGACTTGCCGCACCCGCTGGGGCCCACCAGGACCGCGAAGGCCCCCGCGGGCACCTGCGCGTTGATGTCGTGCAAGACGGGGGTCTGACCAAAGCTCTTGGAGACCCCTCGTAGGGTGACGCCGACCATCTGCCTAGCAGCCCGTGGCGGTGGATCGCGAAGGGTCGTTGGCTCCTGGGGCGGAGCCGAAACGCCGCTTTGCCGGGTGTACCGCGGGTTGTGGCGACACCGCCAGGATCCAAGAAGACGAGTGAGACATCGTGTCGGGTTTCGCCAGGGGTTGCTAGAGCCCGGCCTGCTGATACTCCCCTAGGGGAACGAGCAGGGTCGCATGCATGGGCTCGACGGAGATGTCGAGGGTGCCGTCGCTCGCCACCACGTAGGTTGCATCGGGAGCGAGGGCGTCGACGAAGGTGGTGCCCGGCGGTGCGCTCACGGTCATGGTCTCGCCTTCGAACGCGGTGGTGGAGGCGTGGCCCTGGTGGGTGTTGA
>JAHZJA010000852.1 GCA_022601155.1 Deltaproteobacteria bacterium
CCTGCGGGAACGTGCGCTCGTAGTCGGCGGTCAGCTGCAGCGCCCGCGCAGCATCACCCCGCCGCAGGGCGGTTCGTGTGGCCTGCAGCTGCTCGTTTTGACGGTGGAGATCATCGACCGGGCGCGCGTCGGACTCGACCGCCCGCCCCCTCGCCTCGGTCCGCGTAGCGGGGACACCAACCGCGGCGACCGGAGGCTCAGCGTGGGGGACCGCTGCACTCCGTTCCGCAGCCGGGACCGACACGGACGCGAGGGGACGAGGGGGCGAGCGAGCTGGAGGCTCGGTGCGGGTGACAGGTTCAGCCGTGGGGCGAAACCACACGCCGGCACCCAGGCGCATCACGCCCAGGAGGCCGGCCGCGATCGCGACCGTGAGCCCCACGGCTTTCACCGTTCCCAACACACCGAGACCCGCCGTCGTGGCGAGCGAGCCAGCACCGAGATCCACCCGAGCCAGGACCAACCCCAACAGCCGGGCGCGCACCCGCGGTGGTGGCCGCACCCCGTGGCGCGCCGCGAGCAACATCTGCGCAGACGTGGGTCGTCGCACCCGCTGGGCGTAGCGCTCGAACGACAACCTCGCCGTGCGCAGCCGAGTCGCGACGGTGTTGCGATTGAGACCCAATGCGTGGGCCACCTCGGCACTGGTCATCTGCTCGAGCTCCGTCAGCACGAACACGGCGCGCTTGCCCTCGTCGAGGCTGGCGAGGAACTGCTGGAGCAGCCATGCCCCATCGGTGCGGCGGGCCATGTCTTCGAGCTCGGAGGGGCCTCGGTCATGACGAACCAGGGCGTCCAAACGCCGACGATGTCGTTGATCTCGGCGGCGATAGTCCGACGCGACCCGGCGGGCGATCCCGAACAGCCACGTTCGCACCGCGCTGGAGCCATCGAAATCGCCCCGGCGACGGTGGGCCACCACGAACACGTCCTGCACTCCGTCCTCGAGGTCGGTCCGCCCCACGCCCAGACGCACGAGCGTGGTCCACACGTAGTCGAAGTGCGCGTGGTAGGCGGCCTCGAAGTCGTAGCCTTGGGGGCGGCGGGGGGGCAGATCCATTGCCGGCTCCTCCCTCAATGGCCACATCGACCGATAGTGGTTGGACGAATCATCGGGCCCACGCCCACTCTACGCTCAGCATCCCGCGGAAACCGCCCGCACCGACCGCCACCGGGCCCTGATCGGAGACCGTAAAGGAGGGGCGCGCCAGGCCCACCACGCTCGCAACCCCCAGCCACAGGCCCCAACGGGGAGTCGGGCGCCAGACCAAGTGGGCCGCGCCGAACGCCGCGACCCACGGTCGCACGATCGTTCGGGGCCGGGACACGCCTCGCCCGGTCGCCACCACGGTCGCGACTTCCACCCCCACCCCCAGCGGAAGCTCCAGGTGATCGGAGATCGGCATGGTGAGGCCTCCCGACAGCGCGCCCCCGGTCATCCACAGCCGCAGCCCGACCTCCGGACGCTCCTCGAAGGTACGCCGCCGTGGCAGCAGGGCCAGCGCCATCGCGTCCAAGCGCAGCAGACCCCGCTGCCAACCAAGCGCCAGCGTCGGCCCCACGTCGAGACCGGGCAGCGTCGCCTGACCTAGTGCGGCTCCAGCCCGAACCCCGAACCGGTCGGGCTCGGTCCGGGCCCGCGGGGACGGAGGTGGAGCGACCGGCTCGACCACGGCGGTCCCTCGTCGGACGGGCCGCGGCGGGGGGCTAGTGGGCTCCGATGCGCCAGGTCGCCACGCGTCGGTAGGGGTGGGCAACACCACGGGCGCGGCATCGAGGATCTCGACCACCGCGATGGGCTCGACGAAGGTCAACAGGATCAGCGCCGCGGCGTCGGCAAGAACCTCGCAGTCCTGGGCCTGAGCCTGCCGTGTACTGTAGCCCGCGGCGGTGCGGAGGGTGATCTCCAGACCGTAGCCGCCGCCCCGGGGCTCCGACACACGAACGTGGGCGGAAACATCGGCCCAGCGCTCGGCACTCGGGTCTGGAATCCGCGCCTCGAAGGCCTCCACCGAGGGGCATGACGATGGCGCATCCCAGCGGATCGTCGGCACGCTCGGCGAGGGCTCACCGGTGGGTACTCCCACCACCAACCCGAGGGCGAGCACCGGCCACACCCCACCACAACTGACGCAACCCGGCCGATCGGTCAAGCCCAGCGTCTTCGGTCGCGCGCGGGCACCCCGGCTCCGCCCTGCGGGATCCCGACCCGACGTGGCGACGTTGTGCCTCGTGTCCCGGGCGTGCTCGCCGTCTCAACCCGCGGTGGCACCCAGGCACGCGCCGATCCGGCGGATACCCTCTTCCCCGCTTCGATCGGCACCGCGGCGTAGCACAGCCGAAACAACCCCGGCTCGGCGATGCGACATGCCTGGCCCGGCGTGAGGTTGACGTTGGCCTCCTCCAGCAGCCGTGCCCACAGCCGCTGCTCGGCCTCGGCCGTCGGCGCGTCGAGGGCCCCTCGCAGATCACACAGCACGAAGAACCCGGCACCCGCCGGCAGATAGGAGATCGACGCAGCATCCAGCGCGGCCGTCACTCGTCCGTAGGCCTCCGCCAGGTCCTGCTGCATGCGCGCCACGTAGTCGTCGACGACCGCATCATCGCCGACGAAGCTCGACAGCAGATGCTGGGTGTGACCCGAGCACGCGGACCAGTACGCCAGCTGGTCGACCGCCTGGAGCATGGCCTCGTTCTCGGAGACGACCACGCCGCAGCGCAGGCCGCTGGCGCCGAAGTCCTTGCTGAATGCCCACACGATGTGGACGTACTCGCCCAGCGACGGTCGCAGCGACGCAGCGCTGACGAACGGCGTGTCGCCAAACACCGACAAGGCATAGATCTCGTCGAACACGACGTGGATCTTCCGGCTCTCCGCCCACGCCAAGATATCCTCGAGCGTCTCGCGGCTCGCCACTCGACCCAGCGGGTTGTCGGGATTGGTGAACAGCAGCGCCCGCACCGGACACTCGGCGGCATCGATGGCGGCATCGAGACGGGCGGGCGTCAGCGCAAAGCCATCGGCACTGCTGCAGTCCACCCTCACGATACGCAGGGCGTCGCGGGTCTCGAGGTCGGCCCAAAACCCGGCGTAGCTGGGTGTCGGCACCAGCACCCCCTCGCCCGGATCGGCCAGCGCGTAGAACATCAACTCGAGCACGCTGCCCGCCCCCGCCAGTACCGCGAGGTTGTGCCACGCGACCGTCCGCCCCAAGAACGCACGGCTCATGAACGCGGCCAGGTTCTGTCGGAACGGCACCTTGCCGATCATCGCGTCGTAGCCCAGGACGTCGGGTGGGGCCTGGCCGTAGCGAGCCAAGGCCTCGAGCATCGGCGCGGTCATGCGCTTGTTCTCGGCGATGCACAGCGCGATGTAGCCGTCGGGGCGCACCTGGGCGTCCCAGGCCTGCTCCGCCCGGGCGAAGTGCTCACCGATGTATGTGGCAAGCGGAGGCGAGTCGACGAGGGATTGGCCACGGCGCGACAGCGTAGTCATGCGTGGGGACGGTGTAGCAGACGACCGCCCCCACGTGCCGTCGCGCCCGGCGCTCAGCCCTCGTTGCAGTCACGCTCGGGCATCGCCGCAATCCACTCGGAGATCAACGCCACCCCAAAATCGTCCGCCAGCAGGCTGGGAAGCTCGGGCATCTTGATCTCGGGATCGGTGCTCG
>JAHZJA010000073.1 GCA_022601155.1 Deltaproteobacteria bacterium
CGGCGAGCACCCGCACGAAGCTCCACAGCAGCTTCACGGCGAGCGCCGGCTCGCGGCGCAGCACCTGGTAGAAATCGTCGCGGGCGATCGAGAGGATCTTGCCGCGCTCACGAACGATGGCCGTCGCCGAGCGGACGCCCGTGTCGATGAGTGACATCTCCCCCAGGTGGGCGCCTGCGTCGATGATTGCCACGTGGGAGCCGTCGCGGGTCAGCTCCACGCGGCCGCGCAGCAGCACCAGCAGCTCGTGGCCCGGCTCACCCTCGGAGAACAGCTGTTGCTCGGGCTCGATCGCGCTCTGCTTGGCCAGGTTCATCACCCGGACCAGCTGCTGGTAGCTCAGCTCGCGGAACAGCGGAACGGTCTTGAGAGTGTCGAGCGTGAAGTTGAGCTCGGCGGCGCGATCGATCTCTTCGTCGTCGCCCGCGACCTGAACGACGACCCCGGTGATGTTGTCCTTGCCACCGCGTTGGTTGGCGGCGTCTATGAGCAAGCCTGGCACCTCACGCAGCTCGGGCAGGCCGATGGCGTTGGCGATGTCCTCGTCGCTCAAATACTCGTACAGGCCGTCGCTACACAGCAGGAACGAGTCACCCGGGATGATGTCGAAGTCGAGGGTGTCGACCTCGACGCTCTCGTACACCCCCACCGCGCGGGTCATCGCGTTCTTGAGGTTGGCGTAGGGGCTGGTGTCGAACTCCTCGGCGCTGATCTTGCCCATCCGGATCAGCTCGTTCTTGAGGCTGTGATCCTCGGTGAGCTGATAGACGATGCCGCCCCGGAGCAGGTAGATGCGGCTGTCGCCGACGTAGGCGATGAAGCCGCGGGCGCCGATGATGAGCAGGACCACCAAGGTCGTGCCCATGCCCCGTTTTTCGGGCTCGCGGCGGGCCTTGTGGAAGATCTGGGCGCAGGTGGCGTGGACGGCGTACTCGAGCAGCGTGCACACCTCGACGTGGGACTTGGGGTCGTCGTCGTCGTAGACGTCGAGGATGTCCCGCTCTTGGTCGAGCACATCGCGGATGCCGTGCACGGCCATCGCACTGGCGATCTCGCCCGAGGCATGGCCCCCCATGCCGTCGGCCACCACGAACAGCCGCAGCCGCTTGTCGATGAGGAAGTTGTCCTCGTTGTCGCTTCGCTTGCGGCCGACGTCGGTCCCGGCCCAGTAGTTGATCTCCATGGGAGGCGGCGAAGGCGAGCGTACGGAAAGGGGCGGTGGCTTCGGGGCGTGGTATTCGCCCCGGCGCGAGGGCCTAGAGGATAGTGGGTTTTGGCCGCTCGCGCAGGGTGTGGGACTCGCGTCGCGCGCGATGGGTGGTGCTGACGGATTACTGGCGCGGCGGCGTGGGTCGGCTGGTCCTGGGCGCGGCCGGACCGGTTGGGCGAGCGGCGGCCGACCCCTTCACAGGCCGTCCTTGGGCCCCACCAGCAGGCCGTCGAGGGGGCGCCACGCGGCGTCGAGCAGCTGCAAGGTCCCGTCGAGGGTCGACAGCTCCGCCCGGGATCGCGGCAAGCCGTCGAGCCACGCGCCGTCGGGGAGGTCGAGATCGACGGGGTCTGGATCGTCGGCGCACTCGGAACGATCGACCGCGTCGAGCTCGGCCAGCAGTCGCTCGTCGATGGGGCTGGAGCCCTGGCGCAGCAGGGCGTCGCGGGCCAGGTAGTCGGTGTACGCACTGCCCAGGCCCAGCGATTGCGCCGCGCACAGCCGATGGCGTAGCAGCTCGGCCGCACTCGAAGCGCCGCGCGAGACCACGTGCACGGCCATGTGTCCGGGTCGCAGGTGCCGTTGGGCCAGCACGGGCGGCAGCACGACGTACAAGGTGGGATCGTCCTCGCCCCGCGCCATCACCACGAACCGATGCGGCAGGCCGGGTCCGCCGAGCAACAGACCGCGAAGACGGGGTCGCTGCATACGATCACTGGTGGCCTGCACGGCGGGAGTCTGGCCCGGGGGCGGCGGGACCTCGTAGGTACGGCGCCGCTGGGCGGCCTGCCCGATCTCCGGGCGCAGTCGCTCGAGGGCTGGACCATCTTCGAACGTCAGCCGGTCGATCACGAACGAGGGCAGCCGAAGCACCGCGCTGCTGTCGGCAACGGACAGCTGGCGCAGTCGCTGCGTGGATTGCTGGACGGCCGTGCGAGCGCAGCGGTCGGCGAGCGCCTCGGCGACGGTCGCCGTCGGAACGCCCAACTCCTGCCCCAGTGCTTCGTGCGAGGCCGGATCGACCAGGCGCGCGTGGAAGCGGTCGAGCCCATCGCGTGCGACCGCTCGTAACACCGGGCCCGTGTGGCCGCGCATCGCCAGCGCGGCCACGAAGGCGCGCACGCGATCGATCCGCGGACGCCGGGCGTCATCGGTTCCCGCCCAGTGCACGCGGATCTCCGCTTCGCCTGCAGAGTCTGCGATCACACGACGCAGCTCGAGCCATGCCCGCCACGTGTGCGGCGACGAGGGATCGAGGAAGGCCTCCACCTGGACCGGGGCCGTCCGTGCGCCGAGCCGCAGGCCCGCCTCCTCGGGAGACGGGCAGGCTGCCGCCGTGGGGCCGGGGGCGAGGGCGAGCAGGAGGGCAGCGGTGAGCACCGCGTCGAGGATCGCCGAACCGCCGCTCCACGTCGAGGGGCTGCACGTCGGCGTGGGCTCGCTACCATGCACGGGGTGCTCGGGCTGTCGCAGTTGTTCGTCGCGGCCGGGTTGGCGATCGCGGCGCCAGCCCCGGCCGACGATCCACTCCATGTGGAGTGGCAGGTCGACGCCGAGATCGATGGGTGCATGAGCGCGGCGGAGCTCGAGACCCAGCTCCGCGAGCGACTGGGAGCACGGTTGGCCGACCGGACACGCATCGAGGTCGCCGGAGCGGTCAGTGTGGGGGAGGGCGGGCAGCTTCGGCTCCGGCTCCAGGTTCGGGCCGACGATGGTGCCCGGCAGCGAGAGCTGCAGGCCCCCGATTGTCGAGCGCTGGCCGATGCCGCGGTGCTCATCACGTCGTTGACGGTGGGTGGTGAGCCCGTCCAGAGCACGGCCCCGCCCGCAACGACGGCAACGGAGCCGGGCGTGGTCCCCCCCGTCGCGCGGGTCGAGCCCTTGCCCCCGGTCGAGTCGCTTGCCGAGGTCGATGCACCGGCTCCGGCTGCGTCGGTACGGGGGCTGGTCGGGCTGGGGGCAGGGGTCGCCTGGGGCCAGGTACCGTCGGTCGGAGCCGTCGTGGACGCGCGGGCGGCCGCGGTCGGGCCCCGCTGGGTGGCGCAGGCCGGCTTGCGCTACGCCGCCCCCCGCCGGGCATTCGCGAGCGGCTTCGTCGATCGCGGGGTCGTGGTGCAGGCGTGGTCGGTGGGAGTGCAGGGCGGGGTGCGCTGGCCGGCGGGAGATCGCGTCAGGATTCCCACCATGGTCGGGGTCGAGCTGGGCGCCGTGCATGGGCAGGGTTTTGGGATCCCCGCGAGCCGTCGCCGGGCGCAGCTGTGGGCTGCGCCCACCCTGGATACCGGGGTGGAGGTGTGGCTGAGTCGGCGCGTGGGGCTTTGGGCTGCAGCCCGTCTGGCGGTGCCGTTGGGGCGCCCTGCGTTCCAAATTGTGGGTCGTGGGGTGGTGTTTCGGAGCCAGCGCGTGTCGCCAAGTGGTGCCGTTGGCGTCATGATTTCGCTCGGGTGACGGATCGGGCGTTGGCTGGACATTGCAGGCCCCCAGTGGTGGCGCTTGCATTTGATCACGCCGCGACTGGCCTGACGGACGTCCCGCCACAGGTCCTGTCCGGGGAACGACGGGTCGAGGCGCTGTTTCGCGCCCACTACCCGTTCGTGCGCCGGGTGCTGCGCTACTTTGGCGTGCCCCCTTCATCGGTCGAGGACGCGGCCCAGGACGTGTTCGTCGTGGTCACCCGCAACATCGACAAGTGCCGCGACGACGTCGACGAGCGCAGTTGGCTGCTCGGCATCGGCCGACGGATCGCGCGCAATCACCGACGCACCGCACTGCGCCGCCGCATCCGGCAGCTTGCCGTGCGCGCGGTCGTCGACGTCAGTGGTCGGCCCTCGTTGTCGAAGCGCCACGAGCAGGCATCGTTGGCGGCGCAGCTGCTGGAGGGCTTGCCCGAGCGTCAGCGCGTGGTGCTGGTGCTGTCCGATCTCGAAGACTGGACCGCGCCCGAGATCGCAGCTGCCCTCGAGATCAAGCTCAACACCGTCTACTCGCGGCTACGCCTGGCCCGGCGGCGCCTCGAGACCCTGCGGGCCAAAGCCCAGGGGGAACAGGAAACCCCATGACCGCGCTCGATCCCCGGACTCGTGTGTTGCTCGATGCCTTGGTCGAGGAGGAGACGGTCACGCCTGCTCACGTCGACCATGCATGGCGGCGGTTTTCCGCCCGGCCGCCCAAGCGCAAGCGCTTCGGGTTGGTGCTGGGGTTCGGCCTCGGGGCCATGGCCATGGCTGCGGCCGCAGTCGTGCTGGTGCCGTCGTGGCGGACGGTACTGGTCGGGGATGCTTCGTCGAGTCGCTACTCCGAGGCACCCGCGTCGGTCGGGCCCGAGTCGAGCGAGCGCAGCCAGCCGGCGGTGCGCCCTCGACCATCGTCTCGTTCCCCGCAGCAGGACAGTGGTGCCAGCGTGTCGCCCGAGCCGGCGCCGCTCGAGGCCATGGTTCCATCGACGGTCGAGCCCAACGAAGGTGCCGCCGCCGAGCCGACCCCGGCCTCCACTCCAGCGCGGCGACGCGGGTCCAGTCGTGGAGAGTCGGTGAAGGTATCGCCACCCACACAGCCCGTCGCACCCGTCGAGCCCGCGGCCACATCGACGCTGCCCGAAGAGCTGGCGTTGCTCGATCGCGCCGAGCGTGCACTTCGGCGGGACGCGCTCGACACCGTGGGTCCGCTGCTGCGCGAGCACGCGCGACGGTTCGAGCACGGCCTGTTGGTGGAGGAGCGCGTGGCGCTGCAGCGTGCGCTCGAGCGACGACGTCAGGCCGACGCCACGACCGGAACAATGTCGACATCGGACTGACGGATGAGCACAAGGTCGGACATAGCTCCGGTTTGAACGCTCATGAAACTTACGTACCCCACGAATCGCATCATCGTCTCGCTGTGTCTGTTCGCTCTGCCCGGCTGCGACTTCGATCCGGCGAACGTCGGTGAAGACCCGGCCACCACCACGGCGACATCGACCTCTGGCATGGGCCCGGGATCGGGTTCGGCCTCCGGCTCAGCCTCGGTTGGCGGTGGCACCTACAACGCCACCACGGGCATGGACACCGATCCCGGCGGGGGCTCGACCTCGAGCGGTTCCGACCTCGGCGGGGGCTCGACCACGGGGATGGGTACCGACCTCGGCGGCGGCTCGACCGGTGGTGCGGGCATCGAGTGCGATCCGCTGCTGCAGGACTGCATCGACGGCGAGGGGTGCTACCCGGACGGTGGCGGCTTTGCGTGCGACGGGCCGGCCGACTCCGCCGTGGTCGGTGACGCGTGCCTCGTCGACACCGATTGCACCGTCGGGACGTTCTGCGACGTCGACGTGTGCGTCGCGTTCTGCGACAGCTCGCAGCCGGGGTCGTGCAACGATCCCGACGACGCTTGCACCCCATGGTTCCCGGCCGGCATGGCCCCGCCAGGACTCGAGGACGTGGGCTCGTGCCAGCCGGGAGCGCCTGCCAACGCCTGTGATCCTCTGCTGCAAGACTGCCCCGTGGCCGAGGCCTGCTATCCGTCGGGCAACGACTTCGGGTGCTTCGCCGGGGGTGGCCCCGCGCAAAACGGCGACGTGTGCGGTGGCGACTCGGACTGCGCGACGGGTCTGTTCTGCAGTGGCAACGTCTGTGCGGAGTTCTGCGACCTGGGCGTGGGCTGTACCGATCCACAGGCGACCTGCGAACCATGGTTCCCGATGGGCGCGGCACCGCCAGGACTCGAGGACGTGGGTGCGTGCGTCGTGATCTCGGGCTCTGCCTGTGACCCCTTGTTGCAGGACTGCCCCGCGGCGGAGGGCTGCTACCCAGGCGGCGGGGCATTCGAGTGCGACGTCGCGGGCCCGGCTCAGGTCGGCGATGCGTGCGGTCAGGGATGCGCCCCCGGTACTCTTTGTGACGCAGGCGTGTGCGTGGCCCTGTGCGATACCAACGACGTGGTCGCATGTGCCGATCCCGCCCTGGCGTGCACCGCCTTCTATCCCCAGGGGACTGCACCTCCCGGACTCGAAGACGTCGGGACCTGCCTGCCCTAGGACGGGCCTGACCTGCTGTCCGCACTCGCTCCTGCCCCCACTGCACGGGGGCGGCCGGCGATCGAGTAGCCTCGCCGCTCCCATGAGCACCGAGACCACCTCGTCCTCGCCGTCCGCTCCCGTGTCCTCTTCGTTGGGCCGGGTGGGCATCGTGTTCGCGGGTGGTCCGGCCCCGGCGGCCAACGCCGTCATCGCGGCCGCGGCCACCTCGTTCATCGAGGACGGCCGCGACGTCGTGGGCTTCTTTCACGGGTACTCCAATCTCCAGGAGTACCACCCGATCACCCATCGTCTGCTGCCCGACGAGCACTACCGCATCTTCGAGGAGCGCGACCTCCGGGGGCTTCGCAACGAGCGGGGCATCATGATCGGCACCGCCCGCGCCAACCCGGGCCGTGGGATCGAGGGGCCCGCCGACCTGGATGATCCGGTCAAGACGGCCCGGCTCGCCCGGGTCTACCAAGCCCTGGTCGATCTCGACCTGCAGGCGCTGGTCTCGATCGGCGGGGACGACACCCTCAAGACGGCCAACCTGTTGTTCGAGTATCAGCGTCGGCTCCCTGAGCCGGCACCGCGGGTTCGCATCATCCACGTCCCCAAGACCATCGACAACGACTATCGCGGGATCGACTTCACCTTCGGCTTCTTCACCGCGGTGGACGTGATGGCCAAGGAACTGCAGAACCTGCGGGCCGATGCGCTGGCCACCAGCGCCTACTTCATCGTGGAGACGATGGGGCGCAAGGCGGGCTGGCTGTCCTATGGGGTGGCGATCGCGGGAGAAGCCCACTTGGTGGTGGGGGTCGAGGACGTGGTGGACGATCTGGTCGAGCTCGAGGGTGACCGCAAGTGTCTGTCGCTCGAGGCGTTGGTGGAGCGGATCGTCGAGCTGATGCTCACGCGGGAGCGGCGACGCAAGCACTACGGCACGGTGGTGCTGGCCGAGGGCCTGGCCGAGCTGCTGCCCAGCACGTTCATCGACAGCTTGCCCCGCGACGAGCACGGGCACATCTCCTTGGGACGGCTCGACCTCGGCAAGCTGGTGGCAGGCCGGGTCGCCGCGCGCTACGAGGCGAGGACCGGTCGCAAGAAGAAGATCGGCAGCGTGCAGCTGGGCTACGAGTCGCGCTGCGCTCCGCCCCATGCCTTCGACGTGATGCTGGGCAGCCAGCTGGGCATCGGCGCCTACCGAGGGCTGGTGGAGGAGGGGCTCGACGGACACATGGTCTCGGTGACCGGCCAGCTCGATCTCCAGTACGTGCCGTTCGCGTCGCTCGTCGACCCGCAGACCCTCCGGACCGAGGTGCGGTTCATCGAGTACGGCAGCGACTTCCATCGCCTCGCGCGGTTTCTGGAGACGCGCGTCGACCCGGTGGAGGGGTGGGGGACCGGTCGCCGCGCCGAGGGCTGAGAGGTCTACTCGCACCACGGCCGGCTGCGTTGCGATCGTGAACCTTGCCCAGGTACCGAGCGACCCCGAACAAGACCTTGCCAGCGCGCTGGCCGGTCGACGGAGTGCTACTGTCGGAACTCACGACCTTCATGCCCATGGCCCGGCTCCCGTGGTTGACGGCCATCGCGACCGACGCGCGTTGAGCGGCCACTGCGAAGGAGGTGAGCGTCACATGTCAGTCATCAAGTCATACCGGTGCAGGATGCTCGCGGGGTTGCTCGCGCTGGCGGTCTCGGGCCCCGGCTGCAACCGGCAGATCGAGGATGACACCTGGGTGCTGGGCCTGTTCACCAAGGATCGGATCGTTGGCTCCTACGACCACGACACCATCGCGTACTACGAGTTCCGCGAGGACCAGACAGTGGTGGAGATGACGGCGTCGTCCTGCTCGTCGGTCGTCACCGAGGTCCGACAGCTGCCATGGGAGCGCCGCGGAGATCGTGAGATCGCCATCTTGCCCCCCGAGGGCGAGGACGAGGTGTTCCCCGGCAGCGGCTTCGTCGAGTGGCGGGTGCGTCCTGCACCGGCCTGCGACGAGCTAGAAATTACCCACGTCAGCGCCAACGGTCCCGAGGACTATATCGTTCCGCTGATGCGCGGCCGCATGTGCCTCGAGCTCGAGCGAGAGCCGCCTCCCTACGAGAACATGACCGCATGCCGGGTCGTGTGGTGTGACGAGCCGCCTCCGGCGTGCGAGTAAGCCCATGACCACGCGTCGCCGTGCGCGGTGACGTCTGAGGTGCTCCACTCGTCGTCCGGCACGAGCGCGCGCGGGCAACAGTCGCGATCGGTGGGTCCCGACGAGGGCGCCGATGTCAGCGCGGGCGGGTGAGCACCTCGCAGCCCGTCGGGGTGACGGCCACCGTGTGTTCGAATTGAGCGGTGGGCGAGCGGTCTGCCGTGACGGCGGTCCACCCATCGGCGAGCACGAGCACGGCCGGATTGCCGACGGTGATCATGGGCTCGATGGTGAACGTCATGCCCGGGCGAAGGCGCACGCCTTGTCCGGGGGGACCGTGGTGGGAGACGTGCGGGGGCATGTGCATGCGGCGACCAATGCCGTGACCGCCGAAGTCGCGGACCGTGCCGCAGCCGCGGGCCCGGGCGAAGTCTTCGATGGCGGCGCCCACATCTCCCAGCCGCGCGCCGGGACGCACCGCTGCGATCCCCGCTTCGAGCGCGTCGCGGGCGACCTCGAGCACGTGCTGCGCCTGCGGGGGGACAACCCCCACGGCCACGGTCACCGAGGTGTCGCCGTGGAATCCCTCGAGCTCGCTGGTCACGTCGACGTTGACGATGTCGCCGTCGGCGAGCACCTCCGTGGGTGAGGGGATCCCGTGGCACACGACGTGGTTGCGGCTGACGCACACCGCGGCGGGGAATCCCTGGTAGCCCAGCTGACTGGGGCGGGCCCCGCGTGCGGCCGTGTCCTCGCGGACCCACGCGTCGATCTGGGCGGTGCTCACCCCGGGACGAACGCGTGCTGTGACCGCGGCGAGGGTCTGCGCCGCCACGCGGCCCGCCTGGCGCATGGCCTCCAGCTCGCGCGGGTCGTGGATCACGATCGCCATGGGCCCCAGCGTGGGGACGGCGGCGGGCCCGGTCCAATACCAATTGTGCATCGCCGTGGCGGCTGTGTTCGTGGTATCGAAAAAGAGGCATGTCGCTGGTGCAGCTGCAGTCGTTCGTCGCGGTCGCCGAAGAGGGTCACGTCGGCCGAGCCGCACGCCGCCTGCACCTGAGCCAGCCGCCCCTGACGCGACGGATCCGCAGCCTCGAGGAGGAACTCGGCCTCGAGCTGTTCGAGCGCACCGCCCGGGGCATGCGCTTGCGCCCTGCTGGCCGCCACTTGCTGCCGCGGGCCCGCCAGATCCTCGCCTCGGTCGACGCGCTGGCGGGATCGCTGCGTGCGTTGGCCGAGGGACCCGAGCCCGGGGCCGGCTGACGGCCCGCCCTCCTGCCGACGAAGGAACCCGATGACGAGACCGTGGGGATTGGCCGTACTGGCCCTGGTGGTTGTGGCTGGCTGTGTGGAAATCGAGCCGATCGGTCCGTATGGCACCGACTCGAGCCTCGGCAGCGGCACACGGGGTGACGGCACCGCCACCGCGTCGACGGCCGCCGACGAGACCGCCACCGCAGGGGCGACGACGATGGCCAGTACCGGAGGGTCGTCCTCGGGCGCGAGCGACACCAGCTGTGTCGTGGGCCAGGAAGGATGCGCCTGCACGCCGGGCGGCGCATGCGATCCGCAGCTGGAGTGCTTGTCGGGGATCTGTGTGGACCCCGATGGCGGCTGCCCGGTGGGCAGCGATGGTTGCCCGTGCACGCCCGGCGGTGGGTGTGATCCCGGACTGCAGTGCCTGTCGATGGTCTGTGTGGAGCCCGGCGGCTAGCCGCGCTCACACACGACCGGCAGCGTCACCGCACAGCCGAGATCGTTCCAGTGTCCGGCGATACCGTCGCTGCCCACGCGGGCGTAGTCGAGCTCGACGCAGTCTTCGCCGTCCCATGCGTTGGGCTCTTGGCTGTCGAAGTTGGTGTACGTGGTGTCGCGGCACTGGGTCCACGAGAACTCGGTGGGTACGGCGGTCTCGCGAAAGCGGTCGTTGAGCCCCAGCCAGATCTGTCCGTGACCCGCGGCGTTGGCCTGTCCGGCCACGAACGCGTTCTCGGCCGCGTCATCCACCGCCACCATGTCCCAGCCCTCGCCGATGGCACGGCAGGTGACCAGGCCGTCGGCCCACGTCTGGGCGGGGCACACCAGGTACTCGCTGCCGCCATGACTACCCAGGGGGCTGCAGCCGGCCGGGACCTCGTCGACCAGCGCATCGCAGCTTCCCATGTCGCCCTCGTACATGAATCGCCACCAGTTGCCCTGGGGGTGGCCATTGCCCGGAAGACTCCGCATCCACCACGTCAGGTACATGTACTCGTCGCCAGGGCAGGGGAGACCACCGCCCGGGCAGCCCCAGGTCGTGGCATCGATCATCTCCGGCGCGCCCCCACCGTCGAGCGTCCAGCTCATGCAGTCCGACTCCACGGTGGCATTGGTGTTGTAGGCATAGCCGTCGATGGCATTGGGGGGAAAGTGCACGTTGCCACAGTGTGCATCGGTCAGCTGCAACGGCGGCGACGGGTCCTTGTAGCGATGGTTCTGCCCATCGAACTGCTCGTACCAGCCCTCGTTGGTGTCGCCCACGTCCTCGGTCCCCTCGAACAACCAGACCAGCATCCCCTCGACGCGGTGACCAATACTGTGCAGAGCCAGGCCTCTGCGCGTGATGTCGTCGGTCGTGGTTGCGCCATAGTTGAACCCCATCGTCGTCAGTTGCCGACCACAGATCTGTGCGCCCGTCCCCCAGTCCTTGGTGTAGTGCGGTCCGGTCGTCACCCACTCCGGGAACCCACCGTCGGCGCTGCCCCACATCCACACTTCATCGATCTGGCCCGCCTCCACGCGGCCGCAGATGTCTTGTGCCGCATAGATTGCCCCGAAGTCTGCCCCGTCGTCGTCTTGTGGAGCCTGACTCGGGATCGCGATCGAGTCGACGATCTGGTAGCGCACGAACGCGGTCGAGGAGGCATCGGCGTAGGCGCGAAAGCGGGTCGCTTCGGCCATGTCCTGCGCCAAGCAAGCGCTGAGGCGATCGGAATCGGTCTCGGACGGCGTGTCGAGGGCGTCACCGGGATCGAACGACAGCACCAGCACGCGGGGGGCGATGCACGCATGGTCGTTGCCGGGCACCCACTGGCAGTCCACACACAGCGGGGAGGTCGACTCGCAGTCCTCGCCGTGCTCCACCACGGCGTTGCCGCAGTCGGCGACCGCGCCTGTGGTGCCGGGGTCCGAGCCCGTCGCCGACGGGTCTTCGGTGGTCGTGGGGCGGGGGCCGCCGTCGGTGTCGGTGTCCGTCGGTCCGCCCGAGCCCAGGGTGGGCGGCGGCAACGTTTCCGCGCTGTCGTGTGCACCATCGTCGCCCGGACACGCGGTCAGGGGCAGCAGCAGCAGTGCGGTGAGCGAAGCGACAGGGCGATGCGAGCGGTCGGGGCGGAGCAGGCGATCCACACCCCAACAAGTGCCGTGGGCCGGGCCTTGGTTCACGGATGGGCGATCAGACCCCCGCGAACGGCGCGGGCCGTGGTACCACCCTGTTCGTGTCCGGCCTCGTTCGCGTCGTCGTCTCTGTGCTTGTCATCGTGGGCCCTGCGTCGGCCACGGCCGCACCTACGGGGTCGCGGACTGCCGCGCCTCCGGGGTCGCGGACCGCCGCGCCTTCGGGCCCGCGTACCGCGGCCCCCCCGGTGGATGCCGCCGCTGAGACCGAACCCGACGCTCCCGCACAGGTCGTCGTGCGGCCGACCACCACCTACGAGCACGACCCGCTGAACGTCCAGGAAGTGATCCTCGACAACGGGCTCACCGTCCTGCTCAGCGAGAACCACGAGCGCCCGGCCGTGTTCGGTGCGGTGGTCGTGCGCACGGGCGGCAAGAACGATCCGCCCGACAACACCGGGATGGCGCACTACCTCGAGCACATGCTGTTCAAGGGCACCACCCAGATGGGCACGCTGGACTGGGGCGCCGAGCAGCCGCTGCAAGAGCAACTCGAAGGGCTCTACGAGCGCCTGGCCGGGGCGGGGGACGAAGAGCGCGAGGCCATCCAGAAGCAGATCGGCGAGACCGTCGAGAAGACCTACGCCTACGCCGTGCCCAACGAGGTCGACCAGCTCCTCGAGGAAATCGGGGGGACGGGCGTCAACGCCTTCACCACCTACGACGAGACCGTCTATCACAACACCTTCCCCGCCTCGCAGATCGAGTCGTGGCTCGAGATCTACGCGCATCGCTTCCAAGACCCCGTGTTTCGGCTGTTTCCGACCGAGCTCGAGGCCGTCTACGAAGAGAAGAACATCGCCATCGACACCACCGGGTATCCGCTGTTCCGCAAGTTCATGAAGGGGGCGTTCCCCGATCATCCGTACGGCAGCAACGACATCCTGGGGGAGGTCGAGCACCTCAAGCACCCGTCGCTCGTCGCCATGCGGGCGTACTTCGAGCGCTACTACGTGCCGGGAAACATGGCCCTGGTGCTCAGCGGCGATTTCGACACGCAGCAGGTCCTGCCCGTCATCGAGGCGAAGTTCGGCGTGTGGAAGGCGGGCCGCGACCCCGATCCCCCGCGGCCCGCGGTCGAGCCCTTCGAGGAGGGCGAGCGGCTCCGCATGCGGGCCAGCCCGATCCGGGTGGGGGCGGTCGCCTTTCGCACCCTGCCCGAGGCGCACCCCGACTTCGCTGCGCTGCAGGTCGCGCGGCGTCTGCTCTCCAACGAGCAGCGCTCGGGCTACGTCGACCGGCTCTCCGACGACGGCAAGCTGCTGTTTGCCGTGCACGTCCCGGCCGATCTGGCCGAGCACAACCTCGACGTCGTCGCCTATCTACCGCGAGTCGTCACCCAGACCTTCCGTGGAGCCGAGCGCTTGGTCGTCAGCCAGTTCGAGCGGATCCGCAACGGCGACTTCGACGACGCCACCTTCGCTGCGCTCAAGGAGGGGCTCCTCGTCGAGCAGACCCGCGCGTGGGAAGACAACCGGCAGCGCGCGCTGGCCATCGCGCATGCCTTCGTCGCCCGCGGTGGCTGGGAGGGCCATGTGCAGTACCTCCAGCGGCTGGAGGCGCTCACCCGGGCCGATGTGGTGCGCGTGGCCACCGAGCTGTTTGGTGAGCGGCGGCTGCTGATGCGCTCCCGCATGGGCTTTCCCCGCAAGACCCGGCTCGACAAGCCCAAGTATCCGGCCGTCGATCCTCCGCGGGGCAAGCACTCCGACTACTTCTTGCAGCAGCGTGAGCGTCCCAAGCCCACGCCGCGGATCGAGTGGGTGGATGTCCGGCGTGACGTCCAGACGCGAACGCTGCGGCCGGGCGTCACCCTCAGCACGGCCGACAATCCGTACAACGATCTGTACCAGCTCGAGCTGCGCTTTGGGGTCGGTGTCGATGCCATTCGCGAGCTCGACGTCTTGGACGACTACCTCACCCGCATCGGCACGGAGCTGCTGCCCGCCGACGAGTTTCGCCAGCGATTGTTCGCGATCTCTACGACCTTGGAAGTGGAGGCCCAGCTCGACCGCTTCGTGGTGCGACTGTCCGGACCTCCGCA
>JAHZJA010000853.1 GCA_022601155.1 Deltaproteobacteria bacterium
CGCTTCATCGCGCGGGCACTCTTGACGACCTGCGGCAGGAACATCTTGCCGGCACCAAACAGATCACCAACGACCTTCATGCCGTCCATCAAGGGCCCCTCGATGACCGACAGCGGACGCTCGTGCTGGAGCCGCGCTTCCTCGGTGTCGGCCTCGATGAAGTCCAATACGCCACGAACGAGGGCGTACTCCAGGCGCTTGCCGACCGGGGCATCGCGCCACGACAGGTCTTCTTCACGCTTCTTGCCCTCGCCGCGGATCGTCTCGGCGAAGGTCACCAGCCGCTCGGTGGCGTCGTCGCGGCGATTGAGGATGACGTCTTCGACACGCTCGAGCAGGTCGGGCGGGATGTCCTCGTACACGACCAGCTGACCCGCGTTGACGATGCCCATGTCGAGGCCCGCCTTGATCGCGTGGAACAAGAACGCGGAGTGCATCGCCTCGCGCACGATGTTGTTGCCGCGGAACGAGAACGAGAGGTTGGAGATGCCGCCGCTGATCTTGGCGCCGGGGCAGCGCACCTTGATCTTGCTGGCCGCCTCGATGAAATTCATGCCGAAGGGCGCGTGCTCCTCGATCCCGGTGGCAACCGCGAGCACATTGGGATCGAAGATGATGTCGGTGGGATCGAAGCCCACTCGCTCCACGAGGATGTCGTAGGCCCGACCGCAGATCGAGACCTTGCGCTCGACGGTCTCGGCCTGACCGGTCTCGTCGAAGGCCATCACCACCACGGCCGCGCCGTAGCGACGCACGAGCTGGGCCTTGGCGATGAAATCGTCCTCACCCTCCTTGAGCGACAGCGAGTTGACGATGGCCTTGCCCTGGATGCACTTGAGGCCCGCCTCGATGACCGTCCACTTGGACGAGTCGACCATGATCGGGACGCGGCTGATCTCGGGCTCGCTGGCGACCAGCAGCAAGAACCGAGTCATCGCCGCCTCGGACTCGAGCATGCCCTCGTCCATGTTGATGTCGATGATGTTGGCGCCGCCGCGGACCTGGTCGAGCGCCACCTCGAGGGCGGTGTCGTAGTCGTCGGTCTTGATCAATCGGGCAAAGCGCCGTGACCCGGTCACGTTGGTGCGCTCGCCGATCATCGTGAAGTTGCTGGTGTCGTCGACCCGCAGCGGCTCCAGCCCTGCGTACACACTGGTGGTGCTGGTCGCGTCGGGCTGCGGGATGGCGCGCGGCGGCACGTCGCGCACCGCCTCCACCACGCGGGCGATGTGCTCGGGCGTGGTGCCGCAGCAGCCACCGACGAGGTTGACCATGCCCGCCTCTGCGAACTCCCGGAGGTACTCCGCGGTGGCCTCGGGACGCTGGTCGTACTCGCCAAACGCGTTGGGAAGGCCCGCGTTGGGGTAGCAGCTGACGAACGTGGTGGCGATGTTGGACAGCTCGGCCACGTAGGGCCGCATCTCGTCGGCCCCCAGCGCGCAGTTGATGCCCACCAGCAGCGGACGCGCGTGGGCGACCGAGACCCAGAACGCCTCGACGGTCTATCCCGACAGCGTCCGGCCGCTCTTGTCGGTGATGGTCATCGACAGGATGAGAGGGAGCTCCTTGCCGCGCCGCTCGAACACCTCGAAGGTGGCGACGATTGCTGCCTTGAGGTTGAGGGTGTCGATGACCGTCTCGATGAGCAGGACGTCGACGCCGCCCTCCATGAGGGCGTCGATCTGCTCGGCGAAGGCCTCGCGCATCTCGTCGAAGCTGGCCGCACGGAACCCGGGGTCGTTGACGTCGGGAGAGATCGACAGCGTGCGGTTGGTGGGGCCCACGGCACCGGCCACGAACCGCGGACGATCGGGCGTGCGCGCGGTGGCTGCATCGCAGGCCTCGCGGGCGATCTTGGCGGCCGCGACGTTCAGCGCGCGCACCTCCGATTGCAGGCCGTAGTCGGCCTGTGCGATGGCGGTGCTGGAGAACGTGTTGGTCTCGATGAGGTCGGCCCCGGCGGCGAGGTAGGCATCGTGGACCTCGCGAACGACCGAGGGCCGGGTCAGGGACAACACATCGTGGTTGCCCTTGAGGTCCTTGGCGTGGTTTTCGAAGTGCTCACCACGGTAGGCATCCTCGTCGAGCGAGTACTGCTGCAGGGCCGTACCCATGGCGCCGTCGAGGAACAGAATTCGCTCGCGGAGGGCCGCTTGGAGGTAGGTGCGGGGATCGGGACGAGAAACGCTCATGAGGGCTCGTCAGTCTGCGGGGCCGAACGCGGTGCGTCGGGTTTTTGGGCGAACACCGAGACGACCTCGAAGTAGGGCTTGTTGCGTTCGCGGGAAGTGATTTCGCAGCAGGAGACGGAGAAGCCAGCTTCTTCCAACAGCGTCCGCAAGGCGGGGACGGTGAAGCCGTCGATGCGTTGGCTGTACGCGGCGGAAATCTCCGGATGACCGTGGCTGTGCAGCGTGACCAGCACGAGGTCGCCCCCGGGCCGGAGCACTCGGAACGCCTCGGCCACCGCGACCTCGGGCTGCTCGGAGTAGGTCAGCGCGTGAAAGTGGAGCACTTGATCGAACCGCGCGTCGGTGAACGGCAGCTCGTGCATGTCGCCCTGGGTGAGGCTGACGTTGGGCAGCCGGGCCAGGCGCTTGGTGGCGGCCTCGATCACCCGAGCGCTACGGTCGAGGCAGGTGACCGAGCGTGCGCGTGCGGCCAGCAGGGTGGCGAGCACGCCGTCGCCCGAGCCGACGTCGAGCACGTCGCCCAGGCGTAGCAAACCGACCACGCCACGCGCGGTCGCTTCCCAGGTCCGACCGGGCGAGTAGCGATGCTCCATCTGGCCTGCGACCTCGTCGGGCCAGCCCGCCGACTGCTCACGGGCGGCGAGCTGGGCATCGCGACGCTCGCGATCGGCCGCCAATACACGGTCGTTGGTCTGTCCCCGAACCAGCCCCCACAGCTCGCGATGAGCGGGAGGTAGGTGCTGCCGGTCGACGGTCAAGCGTGTGCTATTACCCGCTCGATGCTCTAGGACCAACCCCGCGCTGCGTAGCTTGCCCAGGTGTGTGGAGACGCGCGATTGTGGCAACTCGGTGATACGAGTCAGCTCAGCCACGCTCAGCTCGGCCTCCTCGAGCAACGACAACAGTCGCAGCCGCGTGGGGTCGGCCAGCAGGGTCAGCATCCCTACGGTGGTGTGCAGATCATGGGCGACAGACATAGCGTCATCCGTGAATCCTGATAGACGGATGATGCACCAATCTCGCCGAAGATCAAGGCCTAGGCTCGATTGGAGCGGCGGAGAATGCGCTCGTGGCGTTGGCTGGGAGGAGCGGCGTCCCGGATGGCTCGCGGGTGGGATCCTTCCCTACGCCCGGCGAAGGCTCTGACGGGGCCGCCCCCGCCTCGGGTTGGAAGCATCCGAACGGTGAGCCCGAGCCATCGATTCGACGATACGCGTGGTTGGACGACATCTCCAGGGTTCGCGCGTGATTCCATCTCGAACGAAGTGTCCCACTCCGACTTCTTCCGAGGGCAAGGCGGACTCTGTGGGGTCTGACTTGGCGGGTCAACCGCCGCCGCGCTCGTGGACGAGAGCGTCTCGAAGCGCCATGGCCCACGTCTCGAAGTCCTGGGCGGTGGACCGACGCAGCGCGTCGGAGCCGTCGGCGGTGAGGATCTGCTCTCGGAGCGAGGCGCGTGCGCGCGACAGTCGACTCTTGACGGTACCCGCGGGGATTTCCATCACCTCCGCGATTTCGTCCATGCGCAAGCCCTCCCAGTAGTGGAGCTCCACGAGGATCTGCAACGGGAGTGGAATGCGGCGCAACGCCAGCTGCAGCAGCCGCACTTCGTCTCGGGCCGCGAGGGCAGCACTGGGCGACCCGGTGAGTTGTTCGGCCGACATCGCGTGCAGGGCCAGCGCATCGTGCTCACGTCGTTGCTTGCGAAAATGGCGATACAGCTGGTGCCGGGCGGTGCCCAACAGGTACGCGCGAAACGACGCGTCGCCGCGGAATCGCTCCCGTCCGTCGAGGCAGGCGAGGAAGGTCTGGTGCGCGAGATCCTCCACTCCGGTGTCGAGCTTGCTCGCAAAGAACCGGTACACCACGCCGAAGTGTCGAAGGACCAGCGTGTTTCCGGCCGCATCGTCACCCTCGCCCCATGCGTGCAGGAGCTGGGCATCGGTGGGCTCGGGGGTGGGCACGCAGCCCGAGTCTAGCAGCCCGTGGTGAAACCCTCGTGGGGTCGAAACGCCGTCAGCGTGGCCCGTGCCAAGGCGCGAAGAGGGCGTTTGCCGGGGCAAA
>JAHZJA010000854.1 GCA_022601155.1 Deltaproteobacteria bacterium
CGTCGTCGTCGCCCGAATCGTCGGTGGTGTCGTCGTCGGTGGTGTCGTCGTCACCTGCGTCGTCGTCATCGCCCGAATCGTCGGTGGTGTCGTCGTCACCTGCGTCGTCGTCGCCCGTGTCGTCATCGTCTTCGCGGGCAACCTCCTCCTCGGGGACGAACGTTCGGGCATCGGCGGACAAGGTCTGCTCCTGCGAAAACCCGGGCTCGTCGTCATCGTCTTCGTCGGCTTGGTCCTCGCTCTCGAGCACGAACCGATGGGGCAGCCCGTTGGCATCGGACAGCGGCATGAAGAACCGAACGATCACATCGTGGGCCAGATCGGGGCCGCCCGCCGAGCGGCAACAGGTGGCGAGCTGTTGGTAGTACTGGCAGCGGTAGAACGGGCCGGGGTTGGGCTCACCGTCCTCGTCTTCAGCGGTGGGCGGCTCATCGAGGACGGCTTGGCACGGCGCGATGTCACCGATGGCACACGGCGGCCCCGCTGGGGTCGCGGCCGGGTCGAACACGAACACGACGGTACGGCGGCTGAGCTCGTCGCGGGCCTGCAGCGACAGCGGGTTGAACTCGCCACAGCCCATGAACGGCGAGCCCCCGAGCGGAACGAAGCGTGCGACGTCTACGGGCTCCCGGGTGACGAGCTTGGCGTAGGCGAGAAACAGCTCGCGCCGAAAGTCCGCGTTGGCGGTGGAGTTGTCGGGCAGGCTGGCTTGTTCGGCGGGCTTGCGGGGGTACTCGCCACGCTTGAACCGACGGATGGCCTCGTTGGTGCGCGAGCCCTTGTCGCCATCCTCACCGAGCGGCTCACCGTGATCGTCGGGGCACTGCAGGGCGTTGAGCATGTGCTGGGCCTCGCGGGTACCCCAGCGTTCCCACCACGGGCGCTCGTTGATCCGGGCCCGCCACATGTCTTCCCACTTTTCGGTGTCGTGGGTGAGCACCGCGAACACGGCCTTGGCCCGTCGCTCGGACAGCCGCTTGTTGAGTTCCTCGGAGCCCGAGGTGTCGGTGTGGCCGAAGATCAGCGCCTGTTGACCGTCGTCTTGATGGAGCTCCTCGGCGATCGCGGCCAGCGAAGGAATGCCGTCGCGTCGGACGAAGCTGCGGGCAAAGTCGAACGTGGTCGCGGCGACCTCGCGGCACGCGAAGCGGGGAACGATGACCAGGATCGCTCGCTTGCGTCGGGACAGGCCCACGGGATCGAAGTGGTCGTCGAGCCGCTCGATGTGCACCGGGGTCTGCTCGGTGGACTCGGGAATGGCGGGCTCCCGTGGCTGCTCCCACCGCGGCGTGACCTTGTCGCGCAGCTCCTGCAGCACCAGCACCTCGACGGTGGCGTAGGTGCCTTCCGCATCGGGGAGGCGCGCGACGCCGTTGCCGTCGGTCGTGATCGTCTGCGAGATGCCCTCGATGGTGAACGCCATCCGGAGGCCATCGATGGGCGCGCCCACCTCGTCGACCACCTGCACCTCGAACCAGGCCTGCTCCACGGGCGGGATGGGGGGAGGCGGCGGCGGCGGTTCGTCGAACGGATCGATGATGTCGTTGCGTTGAGGCCGCTGCTCGACGGGAGTGCGGGGCGGGGCGTCGGCGACCAGGCGCCCGTCTCGAAGCGCAGCCCGAAGGATGTCGTTGATCTCGTGCTCGATGCCCGGCTCGGGCATGTGCCCGGACTGCAGCGGCAGTCCCGACAGACGTTCCGCGACCTCGAACAGCGTGTCGCGCAGACCGGGGGCTCGCCCGTGCAGCCCGTCCCAGATGAGGGTGCCCAGCCAGTCGGGGCTGCCACCTTCAGCGGGAACGGTTGTGCCGTGCGGACGCACATGCACATCGATGTGCCGACCGCCGTGGAAGAGTCGCCAAGTTCCGGACGCCACCGTTGCGAGAGGATAGCGTCGAGCCCGTGGGCCGTTGGACGAACTCTTCGAGAATTTCAGGCGAGCGCGCGCGATTCGGTCGCGCGCATTCGACAACAGTGACGGGGAGACCGACGCGGCCGAAGAAACCAACCGGCTGGCCGCGTCACCCCTGAGCGAGGGCCGCGATCAAGTCGCGCCGTCGGTCTCGTCGCTGTCGTCGATCGTCTCCTGGGTCTCGATACAGGCCATCCCTCCGACGGCGATCGACAAGGCGACGAAGGCAAGGAGCGTGAAGAACTTGCGGGTCATGGTGAAAATCCAGGGTCAACGGGCGGGGGCCCAGAGTTGCTCGGCATCGTGGAGACGTCGCCGAACGTGGTCACGCTGGGCGGGATCAGCCGCTTCGAGCAGATCCTCGTGTGCAGCCAGGGCCGCGCGAGCCGCCGAAGCATGGCCGAGATCCAGCTCGAGTTCCACCCCGGCGAGCACGACGTCCCAACGCTCGGGCCGCAGCTTCCTTGCACGGGCGTAGAGTTCTCGAGCCACCGCCGCGTCACCGAGGCGGTGGTGGATGCGAGCCGAGGTTGCGTGCGCCAACGCCGAGTAGGGATACGTCGTCGTTGCGCGATTGGCGAAATCGCGCGCGGCAGCCATTCTCGCGGCGTGAGGGCGGTCGGGGCGATCGAGGCTCAGCTGCGCCAGCGCGGCCAACACCCGGTCCTCACGGAACAACCCACGGCCTCGAGCCCGCTCGAACATCGTGTAGGCGCCTTCCCAATCC
This sequence comes from Deltaproteobacteria bacterium, assembly GCA_022601155.1. Taxonomy (GTDB): domain Bacteria; phylum Myxococcota_A; class Polyangia; order Nannocystales; family Nannocystaceae; genus Paraliomyxa. The sequence goes on from JAHZJA010000854.1 coordinate 2,640, forward strand.
CGCTGACTGGCGGCCAGTCGGGCGCCGCACATCCACGGGAGGGCTTGCTCGGGAGCCAGTCGCTGCGCGATCAAACAGTGAGTAGTCGCACGATTCAAGATCTTCGGGTCGGGGGATGGATCGTCCCCCAAGCGGGTGATGAACAGTTGGCCTCGCACCGCGTGGGCTCGCGCCGAGCCAGGCGCACGCCGCAGCGCGGTGTCCCAAAGACGAGTGTCGCTGCGGAAGGCAGTCGCGGCTCCCTGGGCGAGCGCACCCTGGAGGATGAGCATCACGACCAACGGGGCGAGCGCGGCCGGGGTTCCCCACCGCGGCGTCCACCGTCGTCCGAGCTCGACCAGCGCCACGGCCACCCCCAGGGCGACCGCGATCGACGGCAGGTACATGAAGCGGTCGGCGCGAAGGTTGGGCATCGGCCATAGGTTGGAGGTGGGCAGGGCGAGGCCGACGGCTCCCACCACGGCGAGCGCGAGCACGGGGGCTCGGCGTCGCCACGCCGCCGCGAGCCCCAGGCCCAGCAACAACACGAGACTCCCTGCCGCCGCGAGGGTGGCCGCGCTGCTCCAGTGGGCGGGGGGCGCGACGTACTCGGGCGACAGCCCAAACGGCAGCACCATCTGCTGCAGGTAGCTCAGGTGGATCTGGGCGCTACGGGCCAGGGTGGCGGCTGGTCCGGCGTGGAGCAGCACCAGCCGAGGGTCATCGCTTCCGTAGGGAGAGGCGCCGCCGTGGATCGAGAAGCGATGCACGACGACCAGCACCGCGCCCATGGTCAGGCCCAGGCCTCCCACCACGTCGCGCCACCGCAGTCGTCGCCCCCACGGCGCCAGCCATCGGGCGGCGAACCAAAAACCCACCACCGTGACCGCGCTGAGCTTGGCCCCCGCGGCCAGCATCATCAGGCCCGCGGCCAGCACCCCCAGCCCCACCGTGCTCCACCCCCGTTGGCGTCGCGCCGCAGCGTCGGCGACCACCAGCGCGGCGAGCCCGAACCCGGCGGCGAGGAGATCCTCGTGAAACGAGACCACGCTGACGGGCTCGGCGTGAATGGCCATCACCCCAAACAGCGCAGCGGTCGAGCTCCACACGCGGGCGGGGGCGCCCAGGCCTCGCAGCCATGCCGCCAGCAGCCCCACCACGCTCACGTGCAGCAGCACCGAGACCGCGTGATGCCGCCACGGCTCCACCCCGAGCAGCTGGAGGCTCACCATGTCGAACATGACGAGGGTGGGCCGAAACGCATCGGGGACGTGACGCGCGTGGGCCTGCGGTCCCAGCAGCAGGCCCAGATCGTCGGGCGATCGCAAGAACCCGTTGGCGAGGATCGTCCAGTGGTCGTCGTAGACGAGATCGAAGGTGAGCGTGGGTAGATAGATCAGCCCCGACAGCAGCATCACCCCCAGCAACAATGCGCGTGGGGGAACCCGCGACCACAGATCGTCGGTGGCCTCGGTCGTGTCGCTCACGGCACTACTGCGCGGTGGCTTCGGCCGGCGGCGGGTCGGCCTGGGCCTCGTCGCGATCGGGGCAGTTGGCCCGCCGCGGAGGTAGATCGCCGCAGCGGGCGTGATCGATCCCGTACGCAATGGAGGCGGTCAACACCCCGGCGATCCCGATCACCGCGCTGGTGATGGCCAGGGCGTTGAGCACCTCGCCGCGCGTGGTGAGGGTGGCCTTCTCGTCGCGGGTGAGCGAGTTGTCTTCGATCGCATTGGCCATCTGGCCCTGGACCACGCGTCCGCCGATGCCAAAACCGGTAAAGCCCACGCCGCCAAAGCCCACGCCGGCGAGCCCGACGAAGAACAGAATCTTGCGGCGGCGCTTCTTCTTGTCGGTGTCGCCGACGTCATCGTCGGGGGCATCGCGACCGACGCTGCCCGACGTGCTGGAATCGTCGAGCTCGAACTGGGTGCGCTCACCCATCGAGCCCACCGCCATGGTGGAGGGGAACAGCCGGGGCGCGGGTGCCGAGGCCGTGGCGCAACCGGTGGTCGCAGCGAGACAAAGAGCGATCAAGCGAGCGTGCATGGCAAGTCCTCGTCTCACCCGGTCGTAGACCCCGCGCCACCGCTGCCGGATTCGTCGCCCTCGGTGCCAGTGCTGGCGTCGGGGGGTGGGTCGCCGCTGGAGCTACCTCCATCGGGTGGTGAGCCTCCCGGGACCTCGGTGCCTTCGGGGGCACACACTCCGAACAGGCAC
>JAHZJA010000855.1 GCA_022601155.1 Deltaproteobacteria bacterium
GCCCGATCACCCGGCCCACGACATGCAGCTGGCCTACTTCACCGAGATGTTGGGCTCTCCGAACGGCCCCGACTTCTACTGGTTCACGCTGCAGGCTGCTCCGGCGGCCGAGATCCACTGGATGACCGCCACCGAGATCGCGCAGTACCAGCTCGTCACCCCCTGAGGCGAGACGGGTCGAGCGGGTGACGGGTCTCCACGATGCGTCGCGACGGCGACCGACGCGGAGGCCCCCACCCGCAGCCCGGTACCCCCGACCGAGCAACGCGGAGCCGAGCCCACCGAAGCACGCGCTGTCCCTGCCCGCCCTGTGCGTCCGCGGCTCCGTGGGGGCACCCACGCCGACGTGAGTGCCCTGGGTCTACTCAATGACCGAGTACAGCCGAAGGGTATCGAGCATCACCGGGCGCGTGGGCACGGACCCGGTGTTCGCCACCATGATTCGCACCTTCACCGTGGTGCCGGCAAAGGGCTCGAGGTCCCAGTCGACCGTGTCGACCGTGTCGTCGTCTCGGCGCACGGTGATCGGCGCCTGCAGCAGTACGTTGTCATCGACATCGCGCAGCTGGATCAGGACGAACGCCTCGTCGCTGTCGACGGCGATCAGCGGAAAACCCACCTCGGCTTCGATGCGCGGGGAGATCACGTGACCGAGCACGGACAGGGTGTTGGGCACCACGAACATCCACTCACCCGCCACGTGACCCAGTCCTCCCGCTCCGGGAGTCATCCCCATCATCTCACCATCGAACAGCTTGCCGTCCTCCATCTTGGCCGAGGTCATGCCCACCCCCGGCGAGGCGTGGGGCGAGCCAAACGGCACCGGGTTGCTCCACTCGGCCCAGGTCTGGAAGTCCCCGGCAAAGGGAATGAGGCTGAGGGTGGGTGGCGCAATGCCCACGGCCATGAACGCCGCCTCCACGGCATGCTGCTCGGCTGATCCTGGGCCAAACTGGGCGGCCGCCGAGGCCACCAGCGCCTCTCGCAGCTGTCGGAAGCTCAGCGATCCGGGCGACACGAAATCGTCGATCGCCTCGTAGTAGATGTCGCGCACCTGGAGCAGGGACACCCACGGAACCGCGACGCGCGACTGCGGGTGCTCGCCTCCCATCACCAGCAGCGACAATGCGTAGCTGAGGATCTGCGAGTTCTGGTACTGACAAGCCACGCAATCACCACAGTCGAGCGAGAACTCTCCGTAGTGGTCGGCTGTGGGGTCCGGCGCATGGAGGTGGCGAGTGATCGTCGGCTCGTGCTCGGCGATCACGAGGTTCCAGGCCCCGTTGCCGTTGAGTTGGTCCTGCTCCGCGAATACACCGAACGCATCGGCCACGTGCTCGTGGACGGCCTGGGTCTCGGGAAGCAGATAGTCGATCCCCTCCGACAGCAGCACCAGATGCGTAAACTCGTGCCCGAGCACGTCGAGGGTGGCCAGCTCCTTGCGCCCGATCGTGATGATGCCGCCGAAGAACGTCATGGCGCTGACGTTGTGTATGACCTCGGTGCAGCCATCGAAGTACGACGCGTCGTAGCCGAGCTTGAGGTCGCCGCCGGCATCATCGTAGCTGTTACGCCCGTATGCAGAGTCCCAGTGGTCGAGCACCTTGGCCATGTTCGAATGACCAGAGACCTCGAATTCCTGGGCGGGTGCGCACCAGACATTGTTGCTGTCTGACGAGGGGTCCTGCTGCGTCCAACTGAGCGATCCCCCCTGATCGTAGCCGCGAAACTTGCCGGGCCGCGTCTTGTCATGCAGCTGGAACGGCTTGCCGATGGGATGGGTCGTGTTGATCGTCACCTGGTTGTCGAACTGATCGCAGCCCAGGCCCCCGATGCCGATGCCGATGGTGTCCTCGCGCACGATGGCACCCGTGCTCGCGTCGACATCCACGGTGACGGTGCCGGTCATGCCCGGCGCCAGCACGGTGGTGGTCCACACCCTTCGCGGCTTACCCGAGGCCAGGGTGATCTCCAGGCGAGGCTCGGTGAAGACGTACAAGTCCCCCGCCGCGCGGTAGGCATCACGCACCACCTCTTCGACGTCGGCCGCCGTCAATCGCAGGGCATCGAGCGCATCCGCCCGCAGCCCAGGCTCCACGCGACCGTTGATCGCAGTGACCGAACCGTCGGGAGCCACGTGAACGCTGAGTCTGCGCGACCTCACCGGCACCCCCTCCAGCTGCTGCTCGTAGTGCACATGGGAGTAGCCTGAGCGCGGACTGAGATGAACCTCGCCCGGGTGCAGCTGCTCGGGCGCGTCGATCTGGAACAATGCCCCGTGCTCGAGCATCACCGCCCGTGCGATTGCGACCGGAGGGCGAGAATCTGGGCCGTGGAGGGCCCCCCGCAGGTACTCCACACCACCTCCCGTGGGATCACGGGTCACGACGACGCCCGGACGACGAGCGATCAGTCGCTGCACGGCCTCGGTGACCCCGTCGGGAGCTGCGACGCTCGATATGGCCGGGGCGAGCCGCTGAGGCGCAACCTGAGCCTCGGTCTCGAGCGGCTCGGTCTCCGGGGCGACGTCGCATCCCGACCCAGCTGCTCCGGCGACGGCCAACACACAAAGGCAACCACGCCACGCACGCGGCTGCACTGCGCTACGACAATTCCAATAGTTCGATTTCATCAACGACAACATCCTTGTCCAAGTGTCTTACTTTGTCACCTTCATCCGAGTCCGCCAGCCCGCGATCGGATCACGAGAATATTCAGCGCAAAGTCATAGTTCGGCGGACAAGGACGAGTTGTCGGGTGTCAACACGGACGTAGATTCAGTTGACGAGTGGCAACACGAGCGCAGCATCACGGGAACGTGGTCGAGATTCGCGTGGTGCCGACGACCCACCGTCGCTCCAATGAGCTCGGCAGGCCAGCCGTTGGCTCCCCGTGAAGGCGGCCTCGAGCAATCGCGGGCGGGACCCCCCCGAAGCCACCGAGAAGGTTCGGGCGGCGAACCTCGGCGAGACCATCACCCGTCGTGGCCCCCCGCTGACGGAGGCGCCGTTGCGGTCGCTGTCGCACCGTTGATGCCTGCCTGGGCTGGTCTCGTGCGCAGGCGATCCCGCGACTGCTCGGCAGCCACTCTTGGAGACGCCCAGCGGTCACGACGACCCCGCTCTCGGCCCCCCAACGAGTTCCACGTCCGGCGCCGTTCCGTCCCCCACGGGCTCCCCGCGCGTCGCACGGACAACCGCTCCACCGGGCGCACCAACAGCACCCAATTGCAACGCGATTGGTACGCCTCGTCGTCAACCTGGGCTCTGCACCGGGGCAACAGTGCTCTTCGACCACCGAGCTCGTTCGGGGTATCCTGGGGTGGACAATGGGTTGTCTATCGTTGTTGGGTGCGTCCGTTCTCGCTGCTGCCGCCGGGTCGCTGCACGCTCCATCCGATCCCGTATCGGTCGCCGATGGGACCGATGCCGGCACGTGCCAGTTTCCGAGTGTCGTCAGGCTGAGCAACGGGTGCAGCGGATCCCTAATTACACCCACCATCGTCCTCACCGCATCGCACTGCCTCGACCCTGCGTTGACCTCGTCGGTGACCGCCGTCCACTTCGGCGAAGGGGATGGGGCGCGGGCGCTGTCGATCCCCACCGTCCGCTGTCAGATGCATCCCGACTACGCAATCATCGACGGAGCGCCGCCCCAGGCCCTCAACGACGTCGGCTTTTGCGAGCTCGCCGCGCCGGTCGAAGACATCCCGCCGATCCCCGTCATCTACGGGTGCGAGGTGGAGGCGCTCCAGGTCGGAACACCGCTGACGATCGTCGGTTTCGGGGGCACGAGCGGGAGCAACAACGACCCGGGGAACCCACCGCAGGGCGTGGGGACCAAGCGTTTTGGGGCGCAGGTACTCCAGCTCCTGGACGACACCGTCAATGATCTGTGGATGCTCGCGCCGCGCGGATCTCAGACCGGGGTGTGCTTTGGCGACTCGGGCGGCCCTGCGCTGGTCGAGCTGTCCGACGGCACCTGGCGCGTCGTCGCCGTGGGGTCGTCGACGCATCCGGTCAACCCCGGAGTGTGTGGCGGCGGCGGCATCTACGACCTGGTTCACCCCGTCATGCCGTGGCTCGAACAGGAGGCCGGCGTCGATCTGACGCCCTGCCACGACGTCGACGGGACATGGAATCCGACCGAGGCCTGCGGCGGCTTCCCGACTTCTCCCTCCGATCTCGGCAACACCTGGGACGAGGCATGTGGACCCCACGCGGTGTCAGAGCTCAGCGAGACCTGCGGGCCTCCAGCGATGGGAGCAGGTGAGACCGGAGGCACTGAGAGCACGGGCGGAGACACCGGAGCCGAGACGGGTGCCACCACCACCACCGATGGCCCCGGACCGAACGACTCGACCGGCGCGAGTGTCGACGAATCGGCGGGGGGTGACGCCCTGGGGACGTCGGGTACGGATCAACAGACCACCACGGGATCGGCGGCGGCGGACGACGACGACTCGGGATGTGCATGTACGACGTCCGGGGACCGGAGCGCCCCATGGCTGCTCGCCGTGTTGGCGTTGTTTCGCCGACGCTCGAACGCCCGCCGACGAGTCGCGTCGTAGGTCCCTGGCGCCGTGCCCCCCGCGGGCACCGGATCGCGTCCCACGACGGGGCTACGCAGCGCGGCTACCCGCGCACCCGTCCCACCCACAGCTGGGCTCCATCCTGGTCCTGCGCATGGCCTACAACGATCAGGTCGCCGCTGGCCTCCACGGCGATACCTTCGGCCACGTCGCCGAAGAACCCCTGGGTGGGCACGATCCGATTCGACCACAGGATCTCACCGTCGACATCCAGCCGGCCGACCAAGGGATCGAAGCTGGAGTCGCTGTTGAAGGCGTAGCCTGCGATGGCCACGCGGCCGAGGGGGTCGACGGCAAGGCCCTCGCAGCCCGTCGCGCCCTGCCCCATCGCCTCGATTCGCTGCAACCACGACACTGGCGTCGCCGAGGCCAACGCGAAGCGGCCGATCATTGCGTTCTCGGCTGACGCCCGGACCACGCTGCCGCACGCGATGGCATCCTGAGACGGATCCATGACGACGTCGCGGGGAAAGTACGAGGTGATCGGCTCACTGAAGAGGGTCGTGTCCACCTCCAGCCCATCGACGTCGTAGCGCTGAAGACGAAGATCACGATATTGCTGTGCCCCACGGATCCACCCCGCGACGACGACGTCACCCTCCTCCGAGAGCGTTCCTGACAGGGCCACCGATTCTGGTTGCTCCATGGCCTCGACGTCCTCCCACACCTCCGCGCCATCGCTCGCGGCGTGGCGGCGGACCAACCGTCGAACCGTCCCGTCGGGCAGCTCCGTCCAGCCCACCGCGATCGCGTCACCCCCGGGGAGCGCGACCACGTCGCGATACCGCTCACCAGAAGGTGGTCCATCCACCACCTGGCTCCACTGCAGCCCCCCTGTGGGATCGAGCCGACTGATCCACGGCTGATCGATGAACTCGCCGGCCTCATTGCGCGCGCTGGTTCCCGCGGCCCAGATCGATCCGTCTTCGGCGATCGATAGCGACCTGGCGGCCACGTTGTCGTCCGGACTCGCCCCTTCCATCTCGACCGCCCAGGTCACGCTGAGATCCTCCGCGAGACCGAGGACCACGGCCACCGTCCCGGAGCCCTCGACCACTCGCATCCCCGCGACGATGATCGAGCGGTCCGGCGCGATGACCACGTCGTAGGCGGTCGCGAACGGGCTGTCCCCCGGCCATCGGAGTTCC